>JBEIMN010000445.1:0-3438 GCA_040378705.1 Acidobacteriota bacterium | reverse complement strand
CTCCGTCCGTGGCAGGTTCGCAAGCTCTATCTCAGCGTCCGTGAAAACGAGCCAATCGCGACTCTCAGGATCGATGTCGGCGAATACTCTCCCCTCCTTGGACGATCTTACCGCGAGATTGCACGCGATGGACTTAGCTACCAGCGCTCACAGGGTGGCGGCCAGGGCCGCATTGCCCCTGGCTCGTCAATGACCGGTGTGCTGCTGCTCGAAAGCGCGATTCCGAAGATCGAAAATGAAAAGAGCCTCTTCGATGGACTCGATACGACGATCGGCGGATTGTCGAAGCTCGCCGGCCCGATCAACATCAAGGCTGAATTGACCGAGATCACGACCCGTGTCGACGAAGCGATCAGAAAGTTCGACGCGCGCCAGCCATCAACCATCGCGCCCGAACTTGCGGCTGGCATGAAGGCAACACGCGCGGCGATCGAGAAGGTCAGATCGGCGTCGCCAGCGAGCGGCAACGATACTGACCGCGATCAGCTCCTCTTCCTGCTCCGCAACAAAGAGCGTGAATTCAATGACGCCATGAACAAATCTCTCGGCCTGGCCATGGAAGTTCTGGTCGATCCGGCGCGTCCGGCAGAGGGCGCCTCACAGTTCTTCCAGTCCCGGGAAACATTCAATGTCGCCATCCCCGGACAGAAGTTTACGCTGACTGCGACGGTCGTCAATCGCGGAAAAGTCGGAATCGAGACGAGTGGAATCAGCCTTGTGACACCAGCCAACTGGGCGAAGCCGATCAATCCGGCGACGGTCGGACGGCTTGGCTACAACCAGCGGGCACGGGCACAGTTCGAGGTGACCATTCCTGAAAACGCTGAGTATTCGCGCCCCTACTGGTCACGCGCCAGCGAGCTGCGCGACCACTATTACCAGCTCAGCAAACCAGACTACCTCCACCTCCCGTTTGCGCCACCCGACGTCATCGGCGCCTGCAACTACACCGTCGAGGGAGTCTCCTTCGCCGTCTCACAACCCGCGCAGACGGTCTTCGTTGACCGCCCCTGGGGTGAGCAGCGCCGCCTGCTGACCGTGGCGCCGGCCATTAACATCGCCATCTCCCCACGGGTCGGCGTCGTCCCTGTCGCCGCGACGCAAAGCTCGATTAGTCTCAATGTCAGCCTCTCCAACAACGTCAAAGGTAGTGCTACCGGCAAGATCAGGCTGAAACTCCCGACCGGCTGGTCGGCCACCCCCGCCGAACAGAACTTCAGCTTCAGTCACGAGGGTGAAGCCGGCAACTTCTCCTTCAAGGTCAATGTTTCCCGCACTGCGCCGGGAACCGATTACCAGATTCAGGCTGTCGCCGATTACAATGGCCGCGAATACCTCGAAGGCTACCAGGTCATCTCACACAAGGATCTCGAACCGCGCCACCTATACCGCCCGGCAACAATGGCCGTCAGAGGCATCGACGCCAGCGTCGCGCCGAACCTGACCGTCGGTTATGTTATGGGCGTCGGCGACGAAGTGCCGGCTTCGCTCTCACAAATGGGAGTCCGCGTAACGATGCTCGGTGAAAACGATCTCGCCAACGGCAACCTCGACCAGTTTGACGCGGTCATCGTCGGTATCCGCGCCACTTCGGTCAGGGATGATCTCAAATCCTACAGCAGACGCCTGCTCGAATACGCCGAACGCGGCGGCAACCTCATCTACCAGTACCAGACGCAGGAGTTCGATGGCGCACAGTATGGCCCCTGGCCCTACAAGCTGACGGCACGGGCGGAAGAGGTCTCGGAGGAGCATTCGAAAGTAACAATTCTCGACCCCACAAATCCAATCTTCAACTGGCCGAACAAGATCTCTGGCGCCGATTTTGATGGCTGGGTCGAAGAGCGCGGATCGAAATGGATGAGTACCTGGGACGAGCGGTACAAACCACTTCTCGAATGCAACGATCGCGAACAACCGCCACAACGCGGAGGAATGCTCTTCACCCAATACGGCAAGGGCACTTTCACCTATGCCGCATACGCCTTCTATCGCCAGCTTCCCGCCGGCGTCCAGGGAGGATACCGCATCTTCTCCAATCTGATCAGTCTGAAGAAACGGCCCCAGTAATATTTGTAGTTAAGTCAGGGGTAACGCGGGTTGGTGGCTCACGCAGAGACGTGAAGATTTTTTGATGGAGATGCCTTCTTCATCTCTTCCTTCCTTTTCTTCTTTGCGTCTTTGCGTGAGCTACCTTCCTGATTCGTATGCTGATAAACAATTGCGTTGGCATTCCCTCTTTTTTTGGCCTCACGCAAAGACGCGAAGCAGTCGTGAGACCATTTAGTTACTTTTTGCCTTCCGACTCCTTTGCCGCAGCAGCCTTCTCCCCTGGCTTGATACTCGATCTGACCATCATCACCTTCTTCAGAATATCGAACCAGAATGGCGCGCCAAGTGTTGCCGCGAATGCAGTAATCAGCCACCCCGGCAAATACGAGAGCAGATTGAGCAGCCTCTCACGCCACGATGCGACTTCCACCTTTGCAACCAAACCCGATTTCGGCTCCCACGAACTCTGCCAGCCAATCGGCAACTGCAACTCATCAAGACTCTCCATCGCTTCGGCATAGGCAGGCGCTTCCGGCAATTTCGCCGCCTCCATCGCCCGTGCAACCATCACCGAGCGGACCGCGTCGTTGCGATAAAGATAGTCTGCGATCCGAAACGTGTCGACATTCATAAAGATCGCCACCATAAACGCAATCCAGAAGATGACCCAGTTGGTTGCCCGCCGGTACTGCCCCGATACCGCCTCCATCGCGCTATTGAACCAGGTCTCGAGGTTCTCCCGCGTCTTGTCGAGATCGCCCTTTGCCCCGTCAATCGCAATCATCACCGCCTGCCTGACCGGCTGGTTCTCGATCCTGGCGACATTGTGCCGAATCGACTCGATACTAAGCGCTTCCTCTCCTGAATCGTCTTCGCCATCCCCACGCCCAACCAGATCGAGCACCGCCAGCGCAAAGCTCTTCTCGGGTATGTACGACGGCAGGTTACCGCCAAACGAAAAGATCTGATTGAGCTTTCTCCCCGCACGTGGCTTATAGTCACCAGAATAGAGGACATTGATCAGTGAATGCTGATAGAACTTCTTCGACAATCCCCGCCCATCCGTATCGTTGAGCAGCTCACGTATCGCCATTTCCAGATACGTCGCGCGCTTGTTCAATAACGATTCGAGCGATTCGCGAATCGCCGAACAGACAATACTGATCAGGATGTACAGAAAGACGATCCCAATTCCAACATCGATCATTCTCAGATCAGGCATGACCAAGTCTCCTTTCAATTCCAGCAGTTATCGCGCTACCTGCAACAATGCAAATCTGCGATCCACACTTCCTTTTCAGCATAATACACCGGTAGCAGCCACGATCCAGCCAAATCCTCAACTTTTCAGATCATCGGACCTCCTCCATGCCTCAGAGCAGCACT
>JBEIMN010000444.1:0-3440 GCA_040378705.1 Acidobacteriota bacterium | reverse complement strand
CAGGAGAGGCCGAGTCTTTTGGCAGGCCGGAGCGGCAGATTAATTCCAGCCGTGGGCATCACGCACCGCAATCATGGCGGCGAGGATGTCGTTCCAGGTCTGAGGATCGGTCATGGTATCGTTCGAGAACATGCAACCATCCCAGTTGATATGCTGAGTGCTGCGCGTCACCTCGCCGGTCCCGTCACGGAGCCAGAGGCCGGCGGCACGAACGATGTCCATCTTGCCATTCGGATCTTTTGGCAGGCAGTGGCGTCCGGTCTTGTCGTGTGAGCCTGACCCCTTGACCGTTGCATCGTTCTGGGCAACGTGAAAGTCCTTGACCCACGGGCGGAGCGCCTTCGTCATCGTTCCAAGTGCCTCGTAGAGGATCTCCTTGTCCGTCCAGTCGTAGCCTTCAGGCAGAAGCCGGTGTTCCGGCGCGTTAAAGCCCAGAGTGAAGAGGAGTGTGTGGGCCATATCGGCCTGTATGCCAAGCGTTTCCGGACGTGCGACCTGCTCGAGGAGCTCTTCGAGATATTTCCAGCTGTGCATGCCACCCCAGCAGATTTCACCCTCCGCCGCCAGCTTTTCGCCAAAGCCCTCCGCAATGTCGCAGGCTTCGCGGAAGGTGTCGGCGATCTTCCGTGTGTTGCCGGCTGGATCGGCCGACCAGTCGCTTGGGCTGCACGAGGAGTCGACACGAATGACGCCATACTGGCGGATGCCGAGGTTGTTCAGTTTGCGTGCGACTTCACACGACTTTCGGATCTGGGTCAGAAACGCTTTTCGCTCCTCCTCCGACCCCATCGCCGAACCTCCACCCGTTGGTCCCCAGACAGGGGCGACGAGTGAGCCGATCACCAGCCCACGCGAGGCGACCTGGTCGGCCAACTCCTTCAACTGGTCATCGGTCGAATCGATGTCGGTGTGCGGCAACGAAAGGAAGATGTCGACACCATCAAATTTCTGGCCATCAACCTCGGCCGCGGCCGTCATATCGAGCATCTTCTCAAACTCGATGATCGGCTCGGAATCCGGGCCGCCCTTGCCGACCAGTCCCGGCCAGGTTGCGTTGTGAATCTTCGGAAAGGCATTCTTGCTGTTAGTGCTCATTGATTCGATCCTCCGGAAATCGATTATTGTTTACCCAGTGCCTGGGCGATGGCGGCTGAAACCAGCGGTGCCATCACGGCGTAGCCCGCATCGTTCGGGAGCAGTCCGTCATCCGAGAGTTCACTCTTCAGATTTCGTCCCTGAGCCATGGCGGAATAGAGATCAAGGTGGGTGGAGCCGCTCTCGCTGGCATACTGCCTGAGCCAGCTGTTGATCCCGATGATCTTACCGAACGGGCGGACGAGCGACTGCTTCTTCTGCGCGTCATTGATTGGTGTCAGCGAGCAGAGCACGACCCGAATGTCGTTGGCCTTCGCCAGCTCGACGATCGAGGTGATGTTCTCGGCGGTCATCGCCGCGGTGATCGGCTCGTAAAAGCTTGCGACATCGTTCATTCCGGCGAGAATGACGACAACTTTCGGCTTGAGCCTGATCACATCCTGTCGGAAGCGAACCAGCATCTGCGGAGTCGTCTGTCCGGCAATGCCGCGATTGATTAGTGCCGGATTGCTGAAGAAGCCACCACTCGCATTGCTCCAGCGCTCCGTAATCTCGTCGCCGAGGAAGACGACCCTCTCTGCGGCTCCTTTTGGTCTGCCCAGTTCAGCGTTGAGGCTGCCATAGCGGGTCAGACCCGCCCAGTCGACCAGCATTCGCCGCTGCACCTCGACACGCTGTTCCAGCGTATCAAGCGCGGCGGTACAGTTCTGTGATGTGCTCGCTCCGGTGACCGCAATCAGCAGGAGCAGGCAGGCAGTAAGAATGACCAGACTTCTCATAATAACCTCACTCGAAGATCAGTCGAGCCTTCTTCTCTTCAATTTTGGCCGCTTCGATGCCGGGAACCTTCTTCATATCATCGATCGATTTGAAGGGGCCGTTGGCCTCGCGGTACCGAATAATCGCCGTCGCCTGCGAGCGACGAAGGCCGAGCCCACTCTCGAACTCGATTGCTGACGCCTGGTTGACCCGGATCGGCTGCACTTCATCCGCCGGATAGTTCTTTGCGAGGAACTCGACGACGGTTGTGACTTCGCTATCTGATGCCGTCATGCCAAAAGCGACCATCTTCTCGACGGTTCGCTGCCAGCCGGCCTTGTCCTGACGCGGGGCAATCGATTTGTCCAGCTCGTGGCACTGCGTGCAGAGCTTCTGCGTCTCGACCTTTCCCGGCCCGTCGGGCAGCGTTCGCCCCTGACTGGCCATCGTCGGTCGGCCCGAATCGAGCAGATATGATGCCAGCCCGAGCGCCCCGAGCAGAATGAGCAGGCCCCGCAGCCGAACGGCACCAATGTTTTCAGGTGATCTGTCTTTCTGGTAATGCATGGCAGAATTCCATTTTCTGATCGCCGAACCGGTCGCTGACCAGTTCGGCGATCAGTGTCAGTCTGGTTGCCCGATCAATGCTCCATCGGGAATCCGAAGGTGTAGATCGTGCCGTCGTGGGTTGTCACGTAGATCTGGCCCATCCCGCCGGAGATTGCTCCGCCGTGAACGAACGACTTGATCGTCGCCCCGCTGTTCCAGATCTCCTTGCCGGTCTGAGCGTCAAGGGCATAGATGACCGCCTTGCCGGATTTCAGGATCCGCTGCGCGGTCGAGAGCTTCGTCGCTGGCTTGAACTCGCCGCTCGAAACGGCGAAGACGACGCCGTTGATGATCGATGGCGTGAGTGGTGAGGTCATATTCCGCGATGCCCAGCCGGGCTGGATCGTGATTCCGCCATTCTGCTCGACCAGCTTCCAGGCAATGACCGAACCGCTGGTCACTCCCTGTGCGGTAAAGCCTTCCGGCAGTGCCCCGTCGACTGCGGCGAGAATCCACCGACTGCCGTCACGATCCTGCCAGCTCGCAAGCGCACCCGAACCGAAACTGCTGCCACCGTTGGCTTTGCCAGTGGTAGCTTTTGTGGTCGCGACCACCGCAAGGTTACTCCCATCGATGACGTGGATCCGGCCATCTTTCGTGCCGGCGGCGATCATTGTCTTACCTTTGTGATCGAAGACAACCGGCGAGGATGTGAACTCCGCGCCGCCATTGTAGCTCGCCCTGACCTTGAGTGTCTTCGGCTCGAGGGCGACAATCGAGTTTGCATTATCGCCACCGCTTCCGGTTGCGGCATAGAGTGTTCCCGAACCATCGGACGCCGCTCCAACCGATCCGGCAATGCTGCCTTTCCAGCTTGTTACACTCTTCGTCGCAAGGTCGAGAGCCCAGAGACCGTCGGCGACTCCGTTACAATTGCCCGTCGTTGCGGCATAGGCTACCTGCTCGACAACTGCCAGCCCACTGGCATTTGCTCCCTTAGGCAGGAACCGAACCGGCGCCTGATAGTCGGCGCCATT
>JBEIMN010000443.1:0-3453 GCA_040378705.1 Acidobacteriota bacterium | reverse complement strand
TTTTTTACAGGTATTATTTTAAAAATCTTCGTAAATTGACAGTTCGCAAAACAATGCTTTTTCCTAAAATGCACCCCAGCGAAGAAAGTCTTCCGTCAGTGGTGATGTTGATAGTCACTTTTTCAAAATTGTTTTCAACATCATTGAGGAAGGGTTTATTCGTGGTTGTATCCGCTTTGGTCACACAACTAAGTAATGCACACACACACGAGACAGTTAATAAGGCTGTCCAAAAAGGGCCGGAACACTAATTGAACTCTTGATCGGGATCAGATTTCGCTGAACTTCGTCTGGGGTTCAATTAGTGCCGGGCTTACCCGCGCTCATTCCACACAACCGATTACGCTGCCAGGTCGGGCATCACTTTCAAATTTAAATATTGGTCTGGTCAGAGTTCGAAGTCCGGATCCTGAGCGCGATATTCGTCGAGTTTGCGATGGAGTGTTCGTCGATCAACTCCGAGGATCTCGGCAGCGCGCGACTTATTCTTCCCGCTCATGCGCAGGATTTCGACGATATATTCACGTTCGAGTTCGTCGAGGGTGAGGCGTCTCTCCCGTGCACGGGCGATGAGGGTGGTTGCACCGGCCTGATTACGAACGCGGTCGGGCAGGTCTTCCGGGATCAGATTGCCGCTTTCGGCAAGGGCAACGGCACGCTCGATCGCATTCTCGAGTTCACGCGCATTACCGGGCCATTTGTAAGCGGTGAGGATGGCGAGCGTTTCGGGGGTGACGTTGAGTGGGGGACGCCCGGATTTATCGGTGATCTTGTTCAGGAAATGCTCGACGAGGAGCGGGATATCGAAGGGGCGCTCGCGAAGCGGTGGGATATGGAGATGGATGACATTGAGTCTCCAGTAGAGATCCTCGCGAAAGCGCCCCTCGTTCACCTCTTTTTCGAGGTCGCGGTTGGTGGCGGCGATGACGCGAAGATTGATTTCGCGTTCGCGGTCCTGGCCAACGCGACGGACCGTTCCCTCCTGAAGAACGCGCAGCAGTTTGGGTTGAAGGGCCAGCGGCATCTCACCGATCTCATCGAGGAAGATCGTTCCACCATCGGCCGATTCGAAGAGGCCGGAGCGGGCCTGCCTCGCGCCGGTGAAGGCCTGTCCGGTATGCCCGAAGAGTTCGGACTCCATCAGTTCGGCGGGGATTGCCGCGCAGTTGACGGCGACAAACTCTCCTTGTCGCTGCGACATGCTGTGGATCGATCTGGCGATCAGCTCCTTGCCCGTGCCCGATTCGCCGGTGACAAGGACCGTGCTTGCGCTGCGCGCGGCGCGGTTGACCAGTTTGAAGAGGTCCTGCATCTGGCGTGAAGCGCCGATGACCAGTTCGGGTGAGACCTGAATCTCGCGGCGAAGCCGGGCCTGTTCGCGCTGCGGAGCCGATTTCTCGAGTGCCTTCGAGACCGTCTGCAACAGATCCTCGGTATCGAAAGGTTTTGTCAGGTACTGAAAGGCGCCGCCCTTGACCATCTCGACTGCCTGTTCGACCGAGCCAAAGGCGGTGATGACGATGACCGGAACCTCCGGCCGGCTCTCACGGATCAGGGCAAGCAGTTCGTTGCCGCTCAATCCCGGCATCCGGATATCTGTCAGCAGGAGGTCGATCTGTTCATTTTTGCGCTCGATATGATCGAGCGCCTTCTGGCCATTGATGCAGACGATGGTCTCATAGCCGGCGTCTTCGAGTTCATCCTGGAGCAGATCACGCAGATCTGGATCGTCCTCGGCAATCAGAATCCGTTCGATCATTTGACGCCGCCTCCAATGACGGCTGGTGAGATATCTTCGATAATCGCCATATTTGGGGGTGGCAGTGGCGTTGATGATTCCGGGATCTCCTTCGGGTTTCCCGGAATATAGACCGTGAATACGGCGCCTCCGGATGGCCGATTCTCCGCCTCCATCCAGCCGGAGTGCTCCTCGACGATGCGTCGGGAGACGGCGAGCCCGAGGCCGGTGCCGCTGCCGACCTCCTTGGTGGTGAAGAATGGATCGAAGATGCGTGTCAGGTTCTCCGGGGCGATTCCGGATCCGGTGTCGGAGATGCGGATTGCGACAAATTCGCGTTCGTCGCCCCCCAGGGTCGCCGAGCGGCATTCGATCGCCAGCTCGCCACCCTGGAGCATGGCCTGAATACCGTTCTGGAAAATATTGAGAAGCACCTGGTGAATCAGCTCCGGGTCGGCGGTGATTCGGTGGCCCTTTTGCTCTGCAGGCGGGGTGATGATTCGGACCTGCGATTTCTCCGCCTGCGATTCGAGCAGTTCGGCGGTATCCCGGATCAGTTGTTCGATCTCGACGCGCTGCTGATTGAGAACAAATGGGCGGGAGAGGTCGAGAAGCTGGCGGACGATTCGGGTGATGCGCGCGGCCTGGGTCCGGATGATCGTCAGGTTGCGCTGCCGGACCCCGAGTTGTGCCTCGGGTTGGAGCTGGAGCTGGCGTGCCCGACCATCGATCACCTGAAGCGGCGCCCCCATTTCGTGCGCGACTCCGGCGGCGAGGTGGCCGATCGAGGCGAGCCGTTCGGTATGGCGCAGTCGCCGCTCGAGCGATAGTCGCTCCTCGGCCTCCCTTTTCAGCGACAGTCGCTGTTCGGAGAGACGATCAGCCATCCGGTTGAACTCGCTGGCAAGATCCGAAAGCTCGCTTCCACGTTGTGAGGCCCGAACGCGGAAGTCGAGATCGCCACGTCCGACGGCCATCGCGCCCGCAAGCAGTTCGCGGATTGGCTTGCTGAGGCTGAAACGGGTAACGAGTGCGACGACGATGAAGATCGTCAGCCCGAGCAGCAGGGTGGTGATGGCGAGGTGGCGGCGTGCACGCAGGATGTGCGTGTGGACAAACGAGATCGGCTGGATAATCTCGATCGCCCCAAAACCCTGTGTTTGACCTGACTGACCGGGAATTTCGCGATTGACCCGGAGTGGCATGATGATCGAAAAATAGTCTTCACCGCCGATGCTCCGCTCGATCTCGATCTGGACGCCGGTGTTGATCACCCGGCGCGCCTCGTCGATGTATCTGACATCATCCGGCACCAGGTCATTCGAGATTGCCGATAGTGTTCCCTTATCATCGAAGAGCAGTACACTGAAGACCCCTGTATTTTCGCGCAGCCGCGAGATCAGCCGTCGGGCATCGAGGGTGCGCCCGGTCATATAGTCCTCTTCGAGCGCGATCTTCAGTGTCAGTGCGTGGGCGCGCGAGACGTCTCGCGCCGCTTCCAGCAAGCGCGCCTCTTTCTGACGGAGGCTGATCAGGCTCGCAATCAGCATGACGATCGTGACCGAGATCGTCAGTAACAGAATCAAACGGGTGCTTATCTTCATCGTATTTCACCGTCTCTCATTCAACCGGCAATGATCTCTACTGCTAATCCCGGGCCGGAACCCGGACTGGCGCCCAACTTCCGGCCCAACTTCCGGCCCAAATTCCGGTGG
>JBEIMN010000442.1:0-3456 GCA_040378705.1 Acidobacteriota bacterium | reverse complement strand
GTCATCAACCCCTCCCCCCTCCCGAATAGTCTTCAGCCACTGCACCGGAGCCGATCTGATGAGTTCAATCGCTTCCAGCAGATTAGACTTACCTGATCCGTTCGGGCCAATGAGCAGGTTGAGCGAGCTGAGCGCAAGGGGATCAGGATCACTCCCAAAACTTAGAAAGTTATTCAACTCGATCGATCTGATCAACATAAAAGCGCTATGATCCTGCCTTGCTCGAAGCATTGTCCGAAGATTAAGAGCCTCACCCTGATTCGGGAAAATTGAGGCTGAACTCCGTTCTGCCAGGTCCGGAAAATGTCTCTACAACTGAGGCCAGCGGCTCTTTAACCGTGCAGTTTGGATAGCGATCACGAATCATCCCCCAAAAGAGCCCATAATACGGAAGGGTCCATCGATGAAGCTCGGAAAACTCAACCCCGAGCACCATCTCAACAACTGGAGGCGCACCGAAACTGGGTGAAATTTCATCTGCTGGTTTCATCATAAATACAAGACTGATTATTGATGAGATAATTCCTCAGAAAACTCTCTATTTGAAAATATTCTCCCACTGCTAAACAACGGCCCAGCCCCCTCACCCATCCCCTGTCCTTCTGGCCGCCGCATTGAACCTGCGTCACGAGTGCGTCACGTGAATAGTGCCCTAAACGATGGGAAGGTTCAAAGTAATTTCTCGCTAACTCCACAGCAGACCGGCAATCAGTGATGAACGGTGAAAGTGTCCCCAAAATTCAGTCCCTGCAGCAGAGGTCAGACCATGCACCTGCAATCATCATCCCCGAACAGATGAGCAGCTTTACGTCCCCGGCCTGCTTCGATAATGGCGGGAGAGGTGTGCCGGACTTGAAGCCATAACTGGAGTAAACCTTTTGGGGTCTGTCAGCGAGTTTATTCCGACGACACGATCGTCGCCGAAGAAGGTGGCGGCCAGCTCTGAGCTGATCACTGTCGAGCCGGACGCCACGCCTGCCGGGTTCCGCCGCAAATGACTACTTCATCGATTCACGCTCTTCGTCCGTAAAGGAGTTGTCGACATCCAGCTCCATCATCCTCATCGATCGCATTCGACTAACCTTGCTGTTGAGCGCCAGGCTCGAGTCGAAGGCCTTCCCATCGCCATAGAGACCAACGCTGGACGAGTCGATCCCCATCTGCATCGCCTCATCATATGCCGCGATGTTGGCGGCAAGAAATGTAAACTGCCAACTGTAGACGGTCTGCTGGTGAGCAATCATCTCCCTGATCTGTTTGTGACTGTATACCGTGCTGGCATTTTCCATCCCATCGGTCGAGATGACAAAAATAACCAGTCCGGGGCGCTCAGCTTCGGGGAGCGCGGCCAGCCGCGCCCCGGTATCATTGATCGTTCGCCCGACGGCATCCAGCAGCGCCGTACTGCCTCTTGGCACCAGCGAGTACCTTGGACACGCAGCCGCCCTGACACCCCGAAAAACCGGTTCATACTTGTCATCGAACTGAACCAGCGTAATTGAGCATTCACCGGGCTTCTTAGCCTGCTCGGTGATGAAGGTGTTGATGCCCCCCTCGGCGTCCTCACGGATCGATTCCATCGACCCGCTGCGGTCAACGACCAACGTAATATCGGTATAGTCTGCTTTCATTATGTTCTCCTTGTTAAAAACCGTCCCGTGTAAAACACCTCTGCATCTCCCGGCAGAATTGCCCGCTGGAAGCCCGGAAAGTAACCCCTTCGGGGCGTGAAGGCGGCTCGATGTCCAGGTGAGGTAAACAGAGTCGCCCCCCACATCACGCTGGCACAATGGCGTTGACGTATGAGGTAAAACGGATCCTCGCGGAATCTCCCCCGCGCGCCGGGTCACAGAATTGCTGCCCTTTGACCACGTTCGAGACCAGCCAGGGCTGTGGGTCAGGCCGGATTGGAATCCGGCTGATCGTTATAAGGTAAAAAGAGGTAATCTCGGCAGCTTTGGCTTCGGGTAGAGGAATTTGCCGGAGATACCTTAGTCAGAATCGACCAGACCGTCGGGAATGTCAATAATGCCTGCAAAAAAACCGTACATTAGTGACCTGCGCGACTCGACGCGTGAGTAATCACAACACAGCCTTAGACCACCACGATGGCGAAGCTGAAAGTAACTGGAGTGCAGATACTGGGGGCGCGGGTCTTCAGACCCGCATGTCTGACACTACCAGGCCTTATCCCAGACCAGTTGCTTCGCCGGTAATAGGTCCCTGCTGCGCCGGAAGGATCAAGCCATGCTGCATGGCGAGCTCTTCGTTCATGACGGCTACCGATGTCGGGCCAAGGCACCAGGTTTTGATAGTGGAATGAAGCTCATATTTAAGTGCATCCTGAATCGGAGGTAACCACGATTCCTTATGACCACTGATCACCAGCACAAAACGCACTCCAGTCTGGGAAAGATCAAGTGATTTGAACGGAGATGGTAGTTCCTCTTCAGCCTCCCGGTGCCGATTCAGGCAGGAAGCCCAGCCAAGGGAAAAGGCGTTGACCAGTTTTTCCCGAATCTTCAATATGTATTCATCAAATTGCTGTAGGCTCGCAGGTTTGGGGGCACTCGATTTTGCCTCGACAACCCAAATAATCGGCGGTTTTCCATCGTGGTCACGAAGCAGGAGAAATTCGGCAATTGGCACACCCTGCTTGAGATCTGCATAGGTACGGCTCTTCTCAATGTAAAAGCAGCGGCCATCAGGATATGGTCCAAATGTCATCCCGGATTCGTTGATTGGCGATATCGTCATTTCAGCGCCAACTCCAATTCTTCCTTATACAAACGGATCGACTCGTCGATGATCGAATTTTCCGGCATTCCATCTTTGAGATTCGTCGTTAGCCACTGGCTGTCAGTGGCAGAAATCACCGGAATCGACAAGTTGAGCTGCTGCGCAATCAGGAACAGCTTCTTCACGACGAAATAGGAATGGCTGGCGAGAAAGAACTGGATGCCACGCTCGGCCAGCAGTGCCACGATGTCAAGAAATTTAGACACCGCAACGGGATGCAGGGCCGATTCCGGCTCATCGATAAAGACGATCGATCTGGTGTCGAGATACCGATTCCCGAGAAGTGTATCGAGGATGGCAATTTTCTTGACCCCTTCCGCCGTCACCCCAATTGGAAACTTCTGATTACCCCTTTTGAACTGCCAGCGGCCTGACTTCTCGTCAAACTCAATGCGACCGTCGAGAATATCCTCCAGACTCTGGCGTGACTTCGCAAATTCGAGGTAATTTTTGCCCTTGCTGGGGGACTGGCGGAGTGCCCTCGCCAGATCCAGATAGGTGTCATCGAAACCGAAGACCTTGTCCTGCTCACGGGACTTTAGAATGATCTGATGAAGAGACAAGACCTCCTTCGCTGGAAGGAAGATCGAGTTGCTCGATCGGGACTTGACTTCCCCGTTAATGGAGATCTGCTTGGTCGTATCCCTGCCAAAGGAG
>JBEIMN010000441.1:0-3477 GCA_040378705.1 Acidobacteriota bacterium | reverse complement strand
GCCGAAGACCTTTATCATGACATTCTGGCCAGACTAGTCCGCGCGCTCCAAAGACTGGCCAGTGACAAGAGTCCGCCGAATATCCGCGATTTCCGGCAATACGCCCAGCGTGTCGCCGCGAACGGCTGCAACGATTACCTGCGGTTGAAGTACCCGCAGCGGACTCGTCTCAGGGATCGGATCCGGGACCTGCTCGAACGGCAACCCGAGTTTCAGATCTGGCGGGGAGAAGATGAAGTGACCCTTTGCGGGCTCGCTGGCTGGCAGGATCGCACCCCGATGCCGGAGACCTCAATTCGTCTCCAGAAACTGGAGTTCGATCTTCAGCGTTTCGAGCCCTATCGCCAGCGGGGCGCGGGAACCGGCCAGCTTGTCCCGATTCTGCATGAGCTTTTTGGCTTGATCGAGGGACCGGTCGATCTTGAGGCGGTGGTGAGAGTGGCGGCCTTCCTGCTCGAGATTCAGGAGGCACAGTATGAATCGCTCGATGATGAGAATGGTGTTGTGGAGTTCTCGGCAAGGATGGTGAATATGGAAGATCCGACAATCGAACGCCATCTTGACGAGGTGATCGCCCTCCGCCGAATATGGAAGATATGGCTGACGTTGCCAGGCCATCTGCGCGAAACCTTCTTCTTCAGCTTTTCGACCTCACGGGGCGACGACCTCCTCTCGCTGCTCGTTCAGGGGGGAGTGGCGAAACCGAGCGAGGTGGCGCGTGAGCTTGGAATCCCGCTTGACCGGCTGATGGCCCTCTGGAAGCTCATGCCAATGCGGAATGTTGACCTTGCGTTGATGTGGAGCGTCGATCGGCAGCAGGTCAATAAGTGGCGCTTTCAGGCCCTGCGAATGATCGAGAAACGAATGCGCTGAGCTTCCGGCTAATGCACTATAAAACGGAGTAAATCATCTCCATCAAGATATCTTCAGGTCCTGGCGTGAGCCCAAAAAATCTTTGCTTCTTTGCGTCCCGGCGTCTTTGCGTGAGCCCAAAAAAGAAGCGGCAATGCTTTTGTAAATGTGGATCAGGTTACGAGTGAGGAAGGTATCTCACGCAAAGAGGCAAAGACGCAAAGGAGGAAAGGGGGAAGAGATGAAGAAGGTATCTCCTGCAAGAAATCTTCAGGTCCTGGCGTGAGCCCAAAAAATCTTTGCTTCTTTGCGTGAGCCTCCAACCTGCTTTACCCCTTGACCGACACTAACCAAAAACAACTGGGCCAGTATGCCTGGAATCAGCGTTTACGATTAGCGGCCTCTGCAAACCCGAAATACCCGAAGTAGTCTTCAGGCAGTTGATTGACGGGGCGTCGATTTTATGGATTCATGTGGCTTGCATTCGGGTACGTTATAAATGGTTGAGCCCGGTAAATACGCCGGATAAAAATGCTGGGTAAAAAGAATGATTGAAGTCGAACTGATACTTGATGCGAAGGTTTTGCTTGGCGAGGGGCCGAGTTGGAATGGGCCGACACAGCAGCTCTACTGGGTCGACATCGAGGGTAACGCCGTCCACGTCTATGATCCGGCTACCGGCAAGGATCGGCGAATCGATGTCGGTCAGATGGTGGGTTGCGTTGTTCCACGGAGATCTGGTGGGGTCGTGGTTGCCATGCAGCATGGCTTCTATGGACTCGATCTCGAAACTGAGATCCTCGTGCCAATTCTCGACCCTGAACCAGGCCTCCCCGAGAATCGCTTCAATGATGGCAAGTGCGATTCGCACGGACGGCTCTGGGCTGGGACGACGAAGATCAGCCACGATCAGCCCTCTGGCGCCCTCTACTGTCTTGACACCGATCTGACCTGCCACCGCCGGGTTACAGATGTCTGGATCTCGAACGGGCTGACCTGGTCTAATGATGATCGGACGATGTACTTCATCGACTCCCCGACCAGCCGTGTCGTTGCCTTCGATTTCGAGGCCGACTCCGGGACGCTCAGCAATCAGCGGACGGTGATCGAGCTGCCAGGTGGCAATGCCGGCGATGGAGGGCCTGACGGTATGACGATCGATGAGGAGGGGATGCTCTGGATTGCCCTCTGGGATGGCTGGCGCGTCACGCGCTGGAATCCACTAACCGGAAAAATGATCGATGAGATTCGGATGCCGGTTGCCCGACCGACATCCTGTGTCTTTGGCGGACCGAATCTCGATGAACTCTACATCACCAGCGCCAGCACCCGCATGCCAGCCGCGGATCTGGCCAGGCAGCCGCTCGCAGGTGGACTCTTTCGCTGTCGTCCCGGTGTCAGGGGGGCCGTGACCCACGCCTTTGCCGGTTAGCCTGGTTCGGCCTGGCCCAGATCTGGGCCTATTTCAACTCGAGAAAATTCCTGCCGATGACGTCGGAATAGCTCCGATAGCCGCCGGCGTTGAACTCCCGGGCGAAGCTGTCGATCGTCTGGAGCAGTTGTGTGCTGTAGTATCCCGGCACAGACTGCGGGTGGTTTCGACCCCACGAGTTGTTGAAGTAGCTCCGGATAATCAGGCTCTGACCAGTTCGTGGCAGGGTCGCGACATTTCTTGCATACTGCTGAAACTCAGCCCCACGCATCAGGTAAAACTCGACATTCGAGGTGTAAAGCGCCGAGACGACCTCGCCGTGATCGCGAAGGTAGGTTGCAATCGACTTTAGTGCCTTCTCCCCGGCGAGGTTCCCGACGAGGGGAATGACCATGTTCCGCCCCTCGAGCGATTTCAGAAACTGAAAATCCTCTTCGCGTGCAAGGAAGCTGGCCTGGCGGCCGGTCAGGTCCTTTTCAAGAATCAGGTCGCGGTATGACGGATAGTATGATTGCGGGGCGCGATTGTGGCTGGTGAATTTGAGATTGATGCCATCGCGGAAGAAGTCGGAATGGATCCGGCGGATGGTGGCGAGATCATCGGTGGAGAGTTTGACGTTCATCGCGGCGAGCGAATCCCTGATGGTTCTCCAGCTTCCATCCAGCAGCTCGCGTTTTGCCGGTGCCTTGTCGATGTAGCTTGCCAATTCCCCGATCGGGCGACCGTTCCACCCAGGACTGTTTTCTGGCACCGGTTTTCCGAAGAGCAGGCATAGAAATTCGATCCGGTTTTGTGCGGCGCCAAATAGTGACTTATAAAAAAGGTGCTGCAGCAGATTATCGCGTCGGATATCGACCATGAAGGCGATATGCGGACGGATCTGTGCAATGTAGGAGAAGCTCTGATCCGGTCCGACGCCGATGAACGCCCCGCCACTGGTCTTCATTTCACGCATCCGCCCGATGACGTGCAGGTACGAGGATTCGTTGGAGATCAGATTGTCGGTGTCGAAATAGCCGCCGGCCTCCGACATCTCTTCACTCAGTCGTGCGAACTGCGCGGATGTGAGGGAGGTCTCACGCACCGGCGCCTGCGCCGTAACCTGTGCCAGAACCAGGAGCATAACGATTATAAATGGCAGCAACGGGACGAGAATCTGATTGTGGAGTCTTTTTGTCATCTTGTACTCTCTG
>JBEIMN010000440.1:0-3479 GCA_040378705.1 Acidobacteriota bacterium | reverse complement strand
ATCTGCATTCTCACTCCCCAGTCCGTAAGTTAACCACGAACCGAAGGCCGGGCGGCCGGGAATCTGAAACCCGGTGTTCATAAAGATCTTCGCCGGACCGTGATTGAAGACATCCGTCGACATCCCACGCAACCACGTCACCTCGTCGACGATCTTTCGATGATGCGGCATCAGCTCACTCAGCGTCATCCCGCACTTGCCGTAACGTGCAAAGCTCCGCCGCGTTCCCATCAGCTTCTCGTTGCCTTTCAGAAACGCGAAACGCCGCCCCTTCATCAGGCTCTCCGGTGGCTTCTGGCCCGACAACTCACGCAATTTTGGCTTGTCCGAGAATATCTCGAGCTGCGATGGCGCTCCGGCCATGAAAAGGTAGATGACTCGCTTCGCCTTCGCTTTCAGCGGTGGCTGTCGTGATGCCATCGGCCGCGCCGGATCTATTCGCGGCCGCTGCGGTGATCCCAAGCCATCACTGTTCAATATCGCATCGAGCGCGATCGCTCCAACCCCCATCGCGCACTGGCCAAAGAAATGGCGGCGCGTCACGTCGCGCAGGAGATCACGATCTTCCTGGTTTGTCGAATGATTATCAGGCTTTTCCATTCTCCCCTCCTACTCTCGTGTAATGAAGTTGTCAGTATTGAAGAGCACACGCGCCGCCGCAGTCAACGCCGCCGCCTCCGCCCTTGTCAGTCCACCCACCGTCAGCGGCTTGTCGCCCACCAGCCCAATCGCTGAATCGGGCCGTGCCTCAAAGCCCTTCACCTGGCGCTCAACATAGCCCCGCAGCACGGCAAGCTCGGCCGCCTGCGGCTCGCGCGTCAGCGTCAGCCGGAAGGCGTGACGCAGTCGATCATCGAGCCTGCTCGCAAAGCCGCCCGGCAGATCACGCGCCAGCCGCATCGCCAGCCCCTGCGCGATCTCGATGAAGGCACTGTCATTGGCCAGCGTCAGCGACTGCAGCGGTGTGTTCGATCTCGCCCTTCGCGTGCAGACCGTCTGAAAATCCGGCGCGTCAAAAGTCGTGAATAATGGATAGGGCGCACTCCGCACAAAGAAGGTGTAGAGGGCACGCCGGTAACGCTCATCATCCGTCGCCGTCATCCAGCGCTTATTGACCTGCGTGAAAGCATAGACTCCATCCGGCTGCGGCGGTCGCACCCCCGGTCCGCCAATCCGCGGATTGAGCAGGCCGCTCGCGCTCAATGCCGCATCACGAACTATCTCCGCCTCGACACGCAGCCGCTCCTGCCGCGCCAGCAGCAGGTTGCGCGGATCGATCTCCGCCAGCCGCGGTTCGTCCGTCCGCGCCTTCGACGACTGCCGGTAGGTCGCGCTGTTGACTATCAACCGATGGACCGCCTTCAGACTCCACCCCTGCCTGATCAACTCACCCGACAGCCAGTCGAGCAGCTCCGGGTGGGTTGGCTGGGCCCCCTGCGTCCCGAAGTCCTCCTCCGTCTCGACGATTCCGCGTCCGAAATATCTCATCCAGATTCGGTTGATCGTCACCCGCGGCGTGAGCGGGTTCTCGGGATGGACCAGCCACTTCGCCAGATCGAGCCGCGTCCGCATTCTCGTCACCGCCGGCAGCGTCGGCGCGATCGCCGCCAAGACATTCGGCTGCAACTGCCCGGCCGCAATGTCCGGCCGCGTGAAGTCTCCACGCGTAAAAATGTAAGATTGGCGCGGTTCGGCAACCTCACGCATGATCATGGCCATGACCGCTTTGCCCGCCTGCTTCTCCCGCACCGCACGGGCATCAGCGAACCCGGCCGCGATCAGCGACTGCTGCGCCTTATCGCGCGCCGCCGCCGGCGTTCGCAGCGCCGCCAGCAATGCCGCTCCAGCCGCGTCGTGCGGCACTTCCGATGCAATCTCGATCCGGAAGCGGCCAATCCCACTCCCCGTTCGCGCGTCATGCCGCAACACAAACTGGATCTGCCGACTATCAAATTTCTTCTGCGGACCAAAGACGAAGATCGCTTCCCGTGACGACTTGCCAGCCCCAACCGACCAGCCCGTCCGCCGGTCGTTGTCCGTCGCAGTCCGTGCCGGCCAGCCCGGCGCCTCCTCCGCCGCAAAGGCCTCCGCAAACCGATTACCGCCACCCTCCGATTCGATGTAAAACTCGCTCAGCACGAAACTGCCGTCCGTCCCAAGCCCCGGCCCACCCGCCGGCAACTCATCCCCTGCCATCACCGTCAGCCGCACCGCCGGCACTCCCGGCCGATCGATCGTCCCCAGTAACCGATAGGCATCGTTGAGCGAACCATTCCTGGTAATCAGAAACGATCCATCCGCGAGCTGCCGCAGCGGCCCCGCCGCTTCAGTGTCATATTTGATAACACGAAACGGCAGCCATTCGACCGGCTTCGCCGGCGCGCTCACCGCCGCACTCTTCTCCAGCCGCGCAATCTCCGACTTCTCCCACTCCGCCTGCAGCAATGGCTTCGGTTCCGCCGCCGGCTCGCGCCGCCCCAGCAACTCACCCTTCTCGACGAAGACCGTCGGCCCAAGGTTGTTGTAGTCCATGGTCGAATTGAAGAACGCAAGCATCTGGTAGTATTCGCGGTTCGAGATCGGATCGTATTTGTGCGAATGGCACTGCGCACACCCAACCGTCAGCCCAAGCCAGACCGCCCCGGTCGTGTTGGCACGATCCATCACCTGCTCGACCCGCGCCTGCTCCGGATCGACGCCACCCTCTTCGTTGATCACCGTGTTGCGATGAAAGCCCGTCGCCACCAGCTGCGCCTTCGCCCGCGCCGGATCGGCCGGGACCGGCAGCAGATCGCCCGCCAACTGCTCGATCGTGAAACGATCGAACGGCTTATCCTCATTCAGCGATCTGATCACCCAGTCACGGTACGGCCACATCACACGCTCACCATCGATCGTATAGCCATTTGTATCCGCATATCGTGCCTGATCAAGCCAGTGCCGCCCCCAACGCTCGCCATAATGCGGCGAAGCGAGAAGCCGGTCGACCAGTGCCGCATAGAGCGCGTCCTGCCCGGCCCGCCCTGCCCGCTCAAACGACTTGGCGAACTGCTCCACCTCGGCCGGAGCCGGCAGCAGTCCGGTCAGATCGAGCGACAATCGCCGAATCAGCGTTCGCGCGTCGGCCGGCGCTGAGGGCCGCACCCCCTCGCGCTCCAATCGTGCCAGGACGAACCGGTCGATCCCGTTCCGAATCCATTCAACCTGCTTCACCGGCGGCGGCGCTGCACGGCCGAGTGGCTGGTATGCCCAGTGTCCCTCATACCGCGCTCCCTCCGCGATCCATCGCCGCAGCAGATCCGCCTCCTGCGCCGTGATCGGACTCTTCTTCGCCGCCGGCGGCGGCATCACCTCACCCGCCTCGTGCGATGTCACTCGTCGCAGCAACTCACTCTCGTCCGGCTTCCCCGGCGCGATCGCTCGGTAGCCACCCCGATCCTTTGTCGCCCCCTCAAACGTGTCGAGCCGCAATCCCGCCT
>JBEIMN010000439.1:0-3493 GCA_040378705.1 Acidobacteriota bacterium | reverse complement strand
ATCGAGCAGACGTAGGCATTGGTGCCGCACTCCGGTGGCGGGGTACTGGCCGGACGCTGGAGCAGACCGCCGTTGATCTCGCCGGTCTCGATTCTCCAGTAAGGTATCGGAATCTCCGGCGCGAGTGTGAACTGCCAGCCGAAGACATCGCGGTAGAAGTCGATGACGGTTTCGGGTTGAGTCGCCTGGATCTCGAAGTAAGCGATTGAATTCATGTCACCTCAAATCATGCGCAATCGTTGGTAATAGCTAATTTGCCCCAGCGTGCCAGCCTCCGGAGAGTGGCGCACTGGCGCTATGCTGAAGTATGAAGCCCGGCGGCGAGGGATTCGAGGAATCCCGGCAGATCCGGAATATCGTCTCCGCCGCCCTGCGCGAAGTCGGGGCGACCGCCGCCACGACCGCCGAGTCTTTCGACGGCCTGTTTCATCATCTGATTGACGTCGCACAAGAGATCGCCCGATCGTGCAAAGACAAGTCGGACAGTCGAGTCCTGGCGGGTGGCGAGCAAGGCAAGCACTCCGTGGGCGGCGACCAGTTGATGGGCAAGCAGCTTCAGCTCGTCAAAATCGCGGTCGTCAAAGACGCTGGTGACCAGCCTGACACCAGCGGCGCTCATTGTGACGGCGGAGAGAAGCCGAGCGGCCTCGACCTCGGCGGCGATCTGACCAAGTTCACGGTTGCGGCGGAGAAGCCGCTTCGATTCGGACTGTAGGCGCTCGATGGCGGAATCGAGCTCCTCGCGGCCGACGCTGAGCCGACGGGCAAGAGTATCGTTGATGTCATTACCGATCCGATAATCGGCCAGCGCGCGCACTCCGGCCAGAAAATGTATCCGGACCATCCTTTTCGCACGTTCCGAGGTGCGGACGACGATTAGTCCGACTTCACCGGTCATTGTGGCATGGGTTCCACCGCAGGGAGACCAGTCGAAATCGGCGATTTCGACGACACGGACGCAATCGTTGACGAAGCTCTCCTTGCGGAGTGGAAGCTTTGCTGCCTCCGCCGGAGTGAGCTGATGTTGGCGGACCGGCCGGTTATCAAAGACGATCGAATTGGCGAGCGCCTCCGCCTCACGGATCATTTGAGGAAGCTGGTCAGGAGTGGCATCGAGGGTCAGATCGATCTCCGTCGAGCGGTCGGTGATGCGAAAACCGGCCGTCTCAGCGCCGAAGAGCTGAAAGAACGCCTGGGAGAGAATGTGCTGCGCGGTATGCTGCTGAAGCATCTCACGCCGGCGTGCCCAGTCGATCTCGCCGGTGATAGTCTCGCCCGGGTTGAGCGTGGTCGCGCCATCGATCCAATGGAGAATACGCTCCTGATCGTCGATCGTCACCTCGTCGACCTGATGGGGGCCGAGTCGCCCAATATCACAGGGCTGGCCGCCACCGGTTGGATAGAAGGCGGTCTGATCGAGGACGATCGCCGTCCGGCCAGCGCCGGACTGACACGCGACGACCGTCGCACGAAAAGTGATCAGCCGCGAATCTTCCCAGTAGAGCTTGTGTGTCATCTGAAGCTCCATCAAAAAGAGTCCTGCGTCTGACGGCCATCGACCATGCGCCAGATGCCATTTGGATTGGAGTTCTGCAACTCCTCCGGCAAGCGACTCTGTGGAAATCCCTGAAAGCAGACAAGCCGTGTGAAGCGGAAGATGGCGCGAGTGCCGACCGAGGTCGTCCGTCCGTCCGAGGTCGATGGCCAGGGTCCGCCGTGAACAATCGCGTGACAAACTTCAAGTCCGGTTGGAAAACCATTGTAGATGAGGCGGCCGGCACGCTCTTCGAGGATCGGCAGCAGCTCTGCAAAGTCGGTCAGATCCTGTTCGTTGGTGTGGATCGAGGCGGTGAGTTGCCCTTCGAGTGCGCGTGCGAGGTCGAGCAGCTCGGACTTCGACGACCAGGTGACGACGAGTGTCGCCGGCCCGAAGACCTCATCCTGCAGCTCGCGGTGGGCGAGGAGGCTGGCGGCGGTCGTCTGGTAGAGTGCGGCGGCGGTCTGGCAACCAGATTCAGCAGCGGCGCTGGAATTAATAGCCGGTCGTGCAAGCGTCTTCACGACGCTCTTGTTATCGAGCCGCGTCGTTCCGGCGGTGTAGGCCTGGCGGATACCAGGGTTGAGGAGTGTGAAGACCTGCTCAGCCCCCATCAGCGTGGCGAGCCTGGTGATGAAGCCAGCGGTCGCATCGTCATCGTGGACGAAGATCAGGCCCGGCTTGGTGCAGAACTGACCCGCGCCAAGCGTCACCGCGCCGTGGAGTCCGGCGGCGATCGTCTCGCCACGCTCGCGCATCGCGCCGGGCAGGACAACGAGCGGGTTGACGCTGCTCATCTCCGCATAGAAGGGGATCGGCTCGGGCCGATTCGCCGCCAGCGCCGCGAGCGCCTTTCCACCGCTGCGCGAGCCGGTAAAGCCACCTGCCTTAATCAGCGGATGGTTGACGAGAACCTCACCAAGCTCGTTGCCAGCTCCGAAGAGAAGCGAGAATACGCCCTCCGGGAGGCCGCACTCACGAACTGCCTCACTGACCGCCAGACCAACCAGCTCCGAGGTTCCGGGATGGGACGGATGAGCCTTGACGATGACCGGACAACCCGCGGCAAGCGCAGAGGCCGTATCCCCGCCAGCAACCGAATAGGCGAGCGGAAAGTTGCTCGCCCCAAAGACGACCACCGGCCCGAGCGGACGATACATCGATCGAACGTCCGGCTTCGGCAGCGGCTGGCGCTGCGGATCTGCCTGATCGATTCGCGCATCGACCCAGCTTCCCTCTTCGATCAGGATCGCGAACATCCGCAACTGGTTGCAGGTTCGCCCGATCTCGCCCTGGATTCGCGCGACGGGCAGTCCGGTCTCGGCCACCGCCCGCGCCGTCAGCACTTCGCTAATCGACTCGATCCGGCTGGCGATCGTCCGCAGGAAAAGCCCCTTTTCGCGGCCGGTCAGATGACGATAGGAATCGAACGCCGTGCTGGCGAGCGTGACCGCACGCTCGACCTCCTCCGCGCTTGCCGCATACCAGCCGTGCTCGAGATGCTCGCCACTCACCGGATTGAACCCCGGATGCGCCGGGCCAACCGCCTCGCCGCGACTATTGCCAATGATCGATCTGCCTGTCAGTTCCACGTTGCTCTCTCCTCTTGTTATGCAATTCCCATTACAGTCAATATGCCTTACGGCCGATTCGCCAGCGATTCGCGGATCAATCGTAATGTCTCTTCGCGTTCGATGCCTGTCAGCTCCATTCGCGGCAGACGGACACGCTCGTTGCCCATTCCGACCTCCTGCTGAACCAGCTTGATGAGCTGAACAAACTTTGGAACCGTATCGAGTCGCAGCAGAGGCAGGAACCAGCGGTAGAGTTCGAAGGCCTTCCGCTCCTCGCCGATCATCGCATAATTGAAGAGGTCTACCGATTCGCCCGGGAGCGCGTTGACCAGGCCGGCCACCCAGCCAACCGCACCGGCGGCAATCCCCTCGACGATCGCGT
>JBEIMN010000438.1:0-3493 GCA_040378705.1 Acidobacteriota bacterium | reverse complement strand
CCACTCGATCATTCCGCGCCAGTCGGCAAGGCGACGCGGCGAATTGGGAAGGTTGGCGATGACCGCCGAATATCCTGTCAGCCGGTCGGCTAGTCTGATCAGGCGACCCGGAGCTGTCGAAAGACACTTTGAGTGCAGGGTGCCAAGCAGGTCGACGGCCCGCGTCACCTCCGCAATGGTCGATCCACTCAGCCGCTCCCACCAGGTGACCTTCGCCGATCGGTTGCCCGTTCCCTCGGCGACCCGCAGCAGTATCCGGTCACTGAGCGCAAAGAACGGGCCGCGAAGCACCGCGATCAGCGCAATGTCATCTCCCGGATTGGCAAGAAAGCGGATCAGCGACTGAATGTCACGCGCTTCCCGTGTCGCCAGCAGGTCGCCCCCGCCCATATTGACCGCCGGAATGCCGTGAGCGCTCAACGCGTTACCGTAAACATCGAGCGGCCCCCAGCTTCGTGACAGAATGGCGACGTCCCCCGGAGTGACCGGCCGCGCTGCGCCCGTTGCCGGATCGTGAATCAGCAGGCGACTGTCAATCATCCTTCGAATCCGCGCTGCGATTGCAGAGGCCTCTGATCGCTGACGCTTCGATTTGGAAACCCTCTCCTGCGTCTCAACCCGCAGGCAGTGAATCGCCGGCCAGTCCGGGGCCACTCCAGCCCCCAAGGTTTCGGACGCCACTCTTTCCTGACGATGAGCGACCAGCGGCGCGTGCATCTCCCGCAATACGACACTGAAGATATCGTTGAAATGGCCGATCAGCCGCTGATGAGCCCGGAAACTGGTCATCATCCGGCATTCTTCACCACCACCCGTGACAATAATCTGACGGAAACGTCGAAAGACAGAGGAGTCCGCGCGGCGAAAACCATAGATTGACTGGTTCTCGTCACCGACCACCGTCAGGCTCGCCCCCTGCGTCAGCAGCTCCAGAATCTCCGCCTGGACTGGATTGGTATCCTGAAACTCATCGATCAGAAAAGCCCGCCAGCGCTGCCGATAGAATCGACGAACCGGCTCCGCTTCGAGCGCCCGCCGCGCCATCACCTCGAGGTCGCTGAAATCGAGTCGCCGGCTGGCGATCCGTGCCGCGACGGTCGCCGCCCGAACTCGATGGTACGCTTCACCGAGAGCCGGAAGCATTCGCTCCAACTCTGTATCAACCTGCTTCAGTTCGAAGTTGCCGATTCTGCCGAGTGTCTCCCGCGCCAGGCCACGAAAGGTGTCGAGCGCGTCCTTCACCTCCGTGAAACCTCCGTCTGGCCATCTCTTCGCACTGCCGGCGCGGAACTGGAACTGGCTCACCTGCTCGAGTCCTTCCCGCCAGTTGACGCCGTTATCCATTATCCCGGCGACAATCGAGAGCGCGGTTTGGCGAAGATCGTCGCGTCCGTCCTGCTCACTGCTTTTGAAACGCTGGAGCGTCGATACTATCTGCCTTGAATTGATCTTGTCGCGCAGCTCTTCCAGTAGCTGCCGCCGGGCTTCGATGCCAAGCGCCGCCCATCCCTCAGACCCGGAATTGAGCGCTCTTTCCGCCGTGATCGGATCGGCGAGCAGTGCCGGCAGCGCCGCGCGGAGCGTCGATAGTGAAATCTGCTCAAAGATACGATCCGGAATCGCCTCGAGCGCCCGGTTGAAGTTCTCCGTGCAGAGCATTCGACTCTCCACCTCATCCATAATCTCAAAAGACGGCGGCGCGCCGGATTCGTGCGGATGATCGCGGCAGATTCTGGCGCAGAGGGCATGGATAGTGCTGATCTGCGCGGCATCGATCTCTGCCAGCAGCTCCTCCCGGTCAGGATGTTCCTGCAAACGATCCGTTACCGTGCGCCTGATTCGTGCCCGCAGCTCGCCCGCAGCTCGTTCGGTGAAGGTGATTGCGACCACCCCGAGTGGCGACATCCCCTCTTCGCGGAGATGGAAGAGGTACCGCTCGGCCAGCACCCGAGTCTTCCCCGTCCCAGCTCCAGCCGTAACCGCGATGCTTCCACGCGCCCCGACCGCCAGTCCCTGTTCTGTCGTCAGGCTCATTCTCCCCCCATCCTCTCCTGATGACCATTCTTGCGCTCGAGCCGCGGCCCCTTGCGGCAGATTGGGTCGAATTCACAATAGGTGCAGGCTTTCCCCTCGACATCCGGCTCGACCGGGAACCGGCCACTCCGAAGTCGCTCGCGCAGGCCGGTCGCGAACCGTCGCCGTTGCTCCTCGCCCGCCCAACTCCCGGGTTCCTTCAGATTCTGCCCCTTGTTCAGTGAATAGTAGCGTCCGCTGACCTCTTCGCCGGGAAATAGGCTTGCACCGGCAGATTCAGTGTAGATTGGAATCTGGAGGTCGACCTTCAAAAAACCTGAATCATCCTGAGCGCCATTCGGGAAACGGCTGCTCGTCTTGTAGTCGATCAGCTCGATCGACTCCGGAGTCCGGTCGATTCGATCGATGAATCCGACCACACGCAGCCCCTCCCAGACGCCCTCGAACTTTGTCTCGCGCCCAATGACGACCGCGTCCGGCCGGATAAACTCCGGGGCACTGATCGCCCGTCGAAGGCTTGCGAGATACTCCTTCCGCTGCGCTGACCAGGCAGGGTATTTCGGAAATGGGTTTTCCGGATCGCTCTCCGCCTGCCGCAGCGCGTCATCGATTCGCGCGAGGGCGTGCTCGCGTGGATTGCTGCCCGATCTATCCACTGGAAGATTCGCCAACGCCAGTTCGAGCGCGCGGTGGAAGAGCTTCCCGATCTGGCGCGAAGAAATCTCCCCCGGCAGATCTTCCGGGTCCGCGATTCCAAGCACGTACCGGCTGAACCACTGAAACGGACACTGCCCCAGTCTGGTCATCTGCGAGGCACTCCAGACACGGGCTTCCGGGTCGATCGAATCCCCGACCAGTCCGTCATATTCGTCATAGTCTGTTGCCATCTCCCGCCGCAGCTCGACACGGTAAGCATGCCTGCTCTGTTCGAGAACCGGATCGGCGCTGCTTTCAGTTCCATCGGCAAGGTGGCTGATTCGCCACTCCTCGAGGCTCATCGGCCCAATTCGGCCGAATCGGGTGATTCGTCGCTCTTCTCCCGGCAGTGCCGACAGCCCAAGCCGCTCCAGATAAGCGGAGGGAATGGTTGGCTTCCCACCCTTCAATCGTGGAAAGCTGAAGTTGAGACTCTCCATCGCCGCCCCGGCGACAAGGCAGAACCCGTGCATCTCGCGACGCGCCAGATCCGCCGCCGATTCGAAGCGCAGCCCGCGGCTGCGCAGACGCTTTCGGTCGTGAAGGTCGAGAACCGGATCCTCGATCACCGGTCGCGGCATCATCCCCTCGATCATCCCGACATAGCCCCAGTAAATCCCGATCTGCATCTGGCTGACCGTGTCGCGGCCGATCACGCTGGCGCCGGGCGGCGGTTCAATCGCGATCCGCGGCAGCATCGCCGCCGCGTTGTAGAGCGCATCGAGCGAAAGGCTGACCCCGGTGGCGATCGAGCCGCCGATAT
>JBEIMN010000437.1:0-3495 GCA_040378705.1 Acidobacteriota bacterium | reverse complement strand
TAAAGCTGAGTAAATTTGGACACCGCCGACAACGGCCAGCATCATCGCCGCAGGCGCTACCTGCCTGATGCCGGCTCTCTCTCCAATTCCAAGGCCCTTTTCCCACCTGATTTTTCTCTGATATTTGGGCTATGTTTTGGCCCTTAATTCTTTTTCTATTTTTTCAGCCAGGAAAACCTTGATTAGCGATTGATAGGGAATATCTCTCCTGTTCGCGATTAACTTTAGCCCATCAAGCATCGACTCTGGAAGGCGGAGCGAAATCGTCCGGACCGAGGGTTTTAAGTTCGACAAAACCATTCGCTTCGCCTTTGTCCAATCGATAACTTCGGTTGAATCGGTCTTCGACCAAAACTCTCTCTCCTCATCTTCGGTCTTAAATGTTCTCTTCTTGCCCTTCATAACAGTCGTAAACCTTCCTCTCTTTCCGACTCATATTCCTCGCCGAAATCACCCTAATGTGTTTTCGGCGGATCGTGAACACGATGAAAAGCCGTCTCCCCACATTAGTTTCCCCTAATGCGTAATATCTATCTTCTGAATCATTCTGCTGGGACGAGTGAGTGACCAATAAGGGCTGAATGAAGAAAATCTCTTCACATTCAGCTGGAGTGACCTGATGACTGACCCAGTTCTTTTCCCTATTGCCATCTTCCCACTCAAACCCGATGCATTCCTGCAAAAGTTTATCGGCATCCATAAGACCGAGTGTATACTCTCATCATATACACAAGTCAAGATTATTAGGAGATGTCCCCAATCGTGCGGATTCCGCTGATTGTGAACGCTGATTCGTAAGCCCTCGGTGATCCGGCGTGAAATCACTGTCCGCTTTGTCTATCCTCACCTCCGCGAAATATATTTCACCGGAGGTACTTTATGGATTCGAATTTCCCGCAGGATCTGCTCGATCTCAAAAACCGCATCGATCACTGGCGCCTTACTCGCCGGTTTGTTCGTGAAGCCCTGCCAGCCGAGCTTCGCGAGGCAATTATTCAGATACTCTCACGTCATCCCGTCAGCCTGATCAGGAAGGCTCTCAAACTTGATCCATATCGTTTCAGGACTTCGTCTGTTAATACATCATCAGCAGCACGCCCCACAACCACCGTTCAACGGATCGATTTTGTTCCACTTACGCATCCGGCCCTGCCATCAACCTTTGAATCGACCTGCTCCACCCTTTGCCAGATTCGTATCGATCGCCGTGATGGATCCAACATACTGATCACTGTCCCACCATCCAATGCCGACATCATCAGGAACATCTGCTCCGATTTTCTCAGCGGTGCCTCCCGATGATTCAGCTCATTCCTCAACTGCGGATACTGATCGCCTGCCAGCCCATCGATTTCCGTAATGGCATCGACGGGCTGGCCGCACTCTGCAAGCACCAACTCTCCGAGGACCCATTCTCGGGTACCCTCTTCGTCTTTCGTAACCGGCGTGGATCCGCTCTAAAACTGCTATGTTACGATGGTTTTGGTTACTGGCTCATTACCCGCCGCCTCTCCGAAGGGCGTCTTCGCTGGTGGCCTGATCATCCAGGCGCACAACATCTTTCCATCGAGTCTCAACAACTCGCGGTTCTTCTCTACAACGGACTTCCAGAGATGGCCTCCTTCGCCGCACCTTTTCGTAAGCTTGATTCTGCTTCCTCTCAGGCCGCTCTCGACAGTCGCTCCTCCCGGTAATTCCACGGCAGGTATCGCTCCGGAAACCTTGTCACTTCAGCTTCCTCCCGGATGATCGTCACAAGGTAATCCCACGCATCCACCCCATTCAACCGACAGGTCTGGATCAGTGAAACCAGAACGTCTCCCACCGCGGCTCCCCACTGTGTCCTGAAGAAGAGCGAGTTTTTTCTCATCAGTACGACCTTCCTCAGCGCCTGCTCGGCCAGGTTGTTATCCAGCGGTGCCTCGCCTTCTCTCAGCCAGAGTGTTAGTCGATCCCAGTGTCTTCGCCAATATCGCAGCGCCTTGCCAAGATCCGAATTCGGTTCCACCCAGCGCTCATCGAGCTGTCGATCTATCCACTCACGCAGCACTCTCATTATCGGAGCACTCTTCTCCTGGTGATGCGCAAGTCTCTCCGCTGATCCCATCAGCAGGGCATCTTCCTCATTCCTGTAGATCTCCCTGATGATATTGAAGACAAACGTACTCTCCTCCGGATACTTATCTCGTATGTCATACAGCTCACGTCTGGCATGGACGATACAGTAACCACTCCTACTGCTCTTCACTTTGCTCAGATTAGCCGCCAGCGCATCACACATCAGGATGATCTCCGGAATGTCTGCCGCTCTCTTCGTCAGCAACTCGGCGAGGTTCTCCCCGGCATGGTTCCTTCCACTCCGGTAGATCGCAATTCTGTTCCCTTCATACCTGACCACCAGGGCTGTGGTTTGTGTCGCCGCTCCCTTTTTCATCTTATCCTCGGCCATACAGGACAGAATCCTTACCCGGGTATCGTCGAAATTACAGACGCTGCCATTGGCCGCCAGGTTCTGCAACTGCAGGAAGATGCTCAGTCCGGCTCTTGCCGCCTCGGCGGACCTCTCCCACATTGCCGATTCAGACATTGGCACACCGCGCATCTTCTGCATCGCCGACATTCTTGTCCAGGGCAGACCAAAGCCATACTTCATCAGCGCAATTGTCGCATCGCACGTCGGATCGTATGTCTCGTACTTCACCCCAGGCGGTAATGGAGCCTCATACCGATGCTGACAACTGCTGCATCTCAGCACTTCCCGTCGGTAGATCGTTGCATTGATGAGCGGCTCGCTCCTGAACTGGAGCAGGGCTGTCGGTTCATTCAGGTCGTAAAGTCGGCCCTTGCCTATACATTCCGGACAGGGATCACCCGAGTTCAGATCCTCGTTTGTACATTTGACTACTGTTGCCCCGGTGTAATCCGATAATGGTCGGTGACCATGCCCTTTGCGCTTCACACTTGTCGCTGGCTCCTCGAGAAGTGCCGTCTCTTCTGTTCCAGCCTCTTCCTTCGCCTCGGTTTCACCACCGGTAGTCTTATCCGATGGTGACTTTTTTGATGATCCATGCCGTTCAGACTTTTTTCCAAAGATCAGTTTCTTCAACTTGGTGATTGATGTGTTCTTCTTCTCGAGCAGCAGGACCATCGACAAGATTGTCCTCAGCAATCGCTCGATCTTATCTTTTGCTGCCGGATCGAGGCTGCTCGCGCGGAGCTGCCTGATCAGGCCCTCGACCTCTGATCTGCTCGTGGTTGGAATGCTTTCATCTTCCATTTCCATTGCAATGTCACCTCTGAATGGGATTTTCCTACTCGGGCCATAGCAATAGCATGATCAATGGAAAATTAATAGCCCTGAGACCGGGCCTCACGATAATTATTTTGAAAGTCACGCCGGATCACCGAAGGCTTACGAGCTTTTCGTAAAGGGGAAACGCCAGAACCAGCTCACGCCCGAGCACATCGCGAAGATCATCGACACCTACCAGAACC
>JBEIMN010000436.1:0-3503 GCA_040378705.1 Acidobacteriota bacterium | reverse complement strand
GTCACCAACAGTCTCGAATCGAACCTGATCATTGCGCCGACATCCGCCAAACCGCAGAAACAGCGCGTCGTCCTCTCCGCCACCAACAATGCCCCACGCGAGATCAAAGGGACGGTCAGTCTCGATCTTCCCACCGGCTGGACCTCGTCTCCGGCCGCGACCGAATTTACGCTCAAGGGGCGCGGTGAAAAGACCGCGGTGAGCTTTGCCGTCACCATCCCCGGAGGCCTCCCGGCCAGTTCACACGACATTGTCGCGAGGTCGGTGGTTGATGGCAGATCGTACAGCCAGACAATGTACGAGATCGCCTATCCGCACATTCAGACCCATCGCCGCTATGGGCCATCGAAAGCGGATGTCCGGGTTGTCGACCTGAAGGTATCACCCGTCAACGTCGGATACATCATGGGCACCGGCGACCGGGTTCCGGACGCGATCCGCCTGCTCGGCCTGCCCGTCACCATGCTCTCCGAAAAGGATCTCTCGACCGGTGATCTGTCGAAGTTCGACACGATCGTCGTTGGCATTCGCGCCTCGCAGGTCCGACGCGATTTCGTCGCCAATAATGGCCGAATCCTTGATTATGTCCGGGCTGGCGGCACACTAATCGTCCAGTATCAGCAGAACGAATATGTCCGGGACAACCTGCTTCCCTTCCCGGCACGGATGGATGCCGTCATCAACGGTACCCAGCGCCTCTCCAATCTGCGCACCGTCGACGAGAATGCGCCAGTGAAGATTCTCGCTCCAGCTCATCCGGTCTTCAATTTCCCGAACCGGATCGGGGAGTCAGACTTCCTCAACTGGGTGCAGGAGAGACACCTCTACAGCCTCTCCTCGCTCGATCCGCAATACACCCCACTCCTCGAATCGCACGATGAGGGAGAACCGGAGATCCCCGGTGGAATGGTCTATGCCAGGATCGGGAAAGGCCACTTCGTTTACAACGCCTACTCATTCTTCCGCCAGCTTCCAACTGGAAATCCTGGCGCTTATCGCCTCTTCGCCAACCTGCTGAGCCTTCCGAAAGCCGGCAAGTAGTCGTCTCCTGATCAGGGATCTGTCAGCGCGGCAACGCCCTGACAGATCCCTTGCCATTTTACAATCACATTTTTATCGTTGGTCATTCAATCTATGGAAGCTATGGAAGAAAAATTTCCGGCCCGGAATTACAGGGAGAATGTTCTGACAGACTGTTTCGAGGATGCCAAAAAATACTTTCTCGAAGCCTATGTCGAAGTCGATTACGCCCACGTCGTCATGCTTGCCGAACAGGAGATCATCACTCGTGACGAGCTGAAGCGACTGCTGAAATCATTGCGAAGTCTCGATCTCAACGCTGTCCGCGCGGCCGAATACGATGGAAGCTTTGAAGATCTCTTCTACTACCTGCAACGCGAGATTACCAGAAACTGTGATCCCGATACGGCGGGAAGGCTCCATACGGCGCGCAGCCGCAACGATATCGACGTAACGATCTATCGCTTGCATCTGCGCCCGGCAACCCTGCGGCTGCTCCGTTCGGCCATGGATTTGCGAAAGGTCTTTCTCGATCTCGCCGCGATACACCACGAAACGCTGATTCCGGCCTACACTCACACGCAGCCCGCGCAGCCCTCGACGCTCGCGCATCTCCTGCTGGCCATGGCCGAGAATGTTGGCCGTGACGTCCGGCGCCTCCAGCGCGCGTATGACAATCTGAACCATTGCCCACTCGGCTCAGGCGCGATCACGACGACCGGCTTTCCGATCGACCGCCACCGCGTCGCCGAGCTGCTCGGCTTTGCCTCTCCGACCGTCAACTCCTATGGCTCGATCGCCAGTGTCGACTATTTCACCGAACTTCTCGGTGCGACATCGGCCATGCTCGTCAATACCGGCAAGTTCGCGCAGGAGTTCCTGCTGATGGCCATGATCGAATTCGATGTCATCCGACTGCCGGACGGCTTCGTGCAGGGCTCGTCGATCATGCCGCAAAAACGGAATCCGGTCGCGCTGGAACATATTCGAGCGATTGGCAGCAAGGCGCTCGGTCAATGCCTCGGCGTCATGACCAGTGTTCACAATACCCCGTTCGGCGATATCAATGATGTCGAGGACGATCTGCAACCGCTGATCTACAGTGGAATCCGCGACGCCAACCGTGCCGCCTCACTCTTTGCCGCGACGCTGAAGGCGGCAACCTTCAAGGTTGAGACGCTTCGCCGGCGCGCCAGTGATAACTTCATAACCGTGACCGAGCTTGCTGACACGATCGTCCGGCGCGAGAACCTCTCTTTCCGGGTCGCACACCAGATTGTCGGTGCCTCTGTCCGGGCCGCCCTCGCCTCCGGCGGGGAGATCACCCACGAGGTCCTCCAGGAATCCTGCCGGCAGACGATCGGACGTGAGATCGCCATGACGCCGGATGAGCTGAAGATCACCCTCTCGCCAGAGAATTTCGTGGCGATACGTACTGTCTTTGGCGGGACGGCGCCAGTGGAGACGAGGCGCGCGCTCAGTGTCGAACGTGGCTTCGATGAGGAAGACGAGACCTGGTACGCGCAGGCGGCGACTCGCCTATCTGAGGCCTCGCGCAACCTCATCCGCGAGGTCGATGCCATTCTCGAATCCTGAAGCAATAGAGCAATAGATCAAAAGTGAGGTTGGCGAGCTGAAGAGCTCGTCGCGAGATTTAACCCGTGGGCCATGCAATTCGCGTGGCCCACTCCCGTATTTACCGTCCGGTGGTCAGGCAAGGTGTGCCCGCAAGATAGGTGGTGGATGGGCTCTTTTGAGAATGGCCTCAAATAATAATATTGTTGACTTCAGAAATGCCTTCGCTTAGTATGCGGTTTCTTCCGGGAGACACTTCCAGGATTCAGCCGGGAAGTATAGGCCAGTCAGCCGGAAATTAATCGGTCACTTCGAAAGCAACGTTTTACAGTTACCCACGTCTGCAGCGTTGTCTTTGATTATTGCAATTCCTAACATACTACCTGTTAAAGCAGACCAACAGAGTGACTGCCCGTGCGGTTACAGCACCAGTCAGGTAATCAAAATCAAATCTATACCTTTAACCCGCACCTATAACTGTAAACAGATTCCACCCAACCGAAAGGACCTAAATGCTTAAAATGAAGCTTGTTCTGTCATTTGCTATCCTCAGCCTGATGATGTTTACTTCTGCCAATGGGCAGACTGCACAACTTCCAAAGGTTTACATTGATTCGGCTGAAACGGTCGATGGATCAAACTCAAGGGATAAGGCCAAGCAAGTTGATTTTGGTACTGCACTTTCCGCGGCACTTTTTAAAAAGAAGACTCCCGTACAAGTTGTCACGGATAAGACCAAGGCAGACTGGACGATTCAAAGCATCTCATCACAAAAAGAGGACAGCACCGGGACTAAAGTCGCCAAAATATTGTTCACCTATAGCTGGTCATTCACCCAATTCAACGGCACCATCCAGGTCGTTGATAACCAGTCCAGTGCTGTTCTTTTTGCTTATAATGTGAAGAAG
>JBEIMN010000435.1:0-3504 GCA_040378705.1 Acidobacteriota bacterium | reverse complement strand
TCGACGCTGCTGGCCGCGACTTACCGGCGAGCTTTGAGTCTGACGGTGAGACCGGAATCCAGATAAGGGTTGATGATGCCTCGGCAATCTATCTGTCAGCGATCATGTAAAGCTGAGTAAATTTGGACACCGCTGGTCACGGCCCCCAACCTCCCATCGATCAAATCCCACTCCCCAGGCGAGCCAGCTTATGCCGCAGATAGCTCACATAATCCACTGGGATAGCATTCCTCCTTACCTCCGCCAGTACAGGTACGAAATAGTGGAGCGATCTGATTGGAGCAAGAGGTGGCAACGCCGGATCTCTAAACCGCCTCCGCGCTATCGTCAGCACGAACGCAGTCTCGATCTCGTCCATTGTCACCTCCTGATCGTACCAGGCCCCTACCAGTTGTCGATCTGAACGGCTGATGCGCCCTGGAGCCCCATCAGCCGTCAGGTAAAGTGCCAGCACCTGCTCGACAAACTCCGGTCTGTTCATCGAGCCTTCCGCCGGGCAGCCGTCTCTGCCTCACTCTCGCGCAGTCGATAACTTGGCCCATTCACTACCGTGATGTCCGCATGGTGTGAAAGCCGATCGAGCATTGTTCCAATGCTGGTCGCATTTGGAAAGACTTCGTTCCATTGCGCGAAATGTCGATTGGTCGTCATAACGATCGAGCCCGACTCATAGCGCGAATTGACCACTTCATACAATAAATCGGCGGCACTCGCGTCATAGGCCAGATATCCAATCTCATCGATACAGAGCAGATCTATCCCGGCATATCGGCGCAGCTTCTGGCGACGTTGCGGGGGGCTTTCACAGGTCAGATCCGAGATCAGTTCCGCCGCCGTGCGGAACATTACCGTCTGCCCGGCCTGCAATGCGAGGTACGCCAGATTCTTGATGATCATTGTCTTCCCAAGCCCGTTGGTCCCGATAATGATCAAATTGCGATGCTCCTGAATATAGTCGAGCTTCAGCCATTGCTCGAGCAGCGGCCGATCGATCTCCTTCGCCCAGTTCCAGTCAAAATCGGCCATCGATTTGAACCGCCCGATCCTGGCAACTCGGGTTCGCCGTTCGAGATTGCGCGCACCTTTCTCGTCAATTTCACCACGCGCTATCTCCTCCAGAAACTGTAGGTGCGTCCACTTCAGTCTGGTGGTGCGGGCCAGCAGATCATCAAGATTTCTGGCGGTCGTCCGAAGTCCGATCTGAAATAACTGACTGGGTAGATCCTTGATTGTTACTTTTTGCGAGTTCATCGTATTTCTCCAGGGCATGAGTGGTCACGGCCAGGTCGGCCAGATGAGCAAGATGAGGATGCTTTGAGAGATCAACCGGTGGGAGCTGTTGCTTCCCGGCACGCTGTCGCTGTTGCAGGATAAAGTGAACCGAGCTTGTGGTGGGTGTCTGTCGGTGGAGAGCCTCCTCCAGGGCGGCATTAAGCTCTGCTGCGCCGTACTCTCTGAACAGCCCGCTCAGATGTCGGGAGAGAAGGGAGATCGACTCACCTCTGGTAAAGGCTGCCTCGATGAAGGCGTCGATGGCCGGAACGACACCACGCAAACGTCCGACAACTGTGGAACCGGTCGCCTTGCGCTTCTGCTCCACCAGCTGCTCAATATGGCGTGGATCATCAATCCGGGCGTGGCGGTCATAACTGCGTGGATGTCTGGCAATCTCGCTCATCCCGTCAAGCAGGCGAATCTGATCCTGACTGGCAATCAGCGTCAGTTGCTTTCCAACCGCTGCGGGTGGAATGGAGTAGTCGTTCAGATCGTACCGGACATAGATCGTCTTGTCTGATCGGATCATTGTCACAAGGTCGGTCTCAAAATCATGCTGTGGAAGCGGGAGGAGTGATGTCCGCTCCTCGTCGATCACAGTACTGACCAGCCTGGAATCGTCTTCCCGCCAGCGACGCTGGTTGGCTGTCTCGGCAACCCAGAGTCGCGCCTGACGGTTCAGATCCTCGAGAGAGGAGTAAGAACGGGCGGCAAAGAAGGAGTGCCGAATATACTGAATGGCCCGTTCAACGCGCCCCTTCTCATTGCCACGAGCCGGACGGCAGGGACGGGCCTCAAAATGATAGTGTGCACACAGATCAAGCAGACGCGGATGAAACCGGATTCCATCACCAAGGCGCTCACTGACCACACTCGCCATATTGTCATAGAGAATGTGTCGTGGTACCCCGCCCAGCTCCCGGAAGGCGTGGACGTGGCCAAGCAGGAGATTCTCGAGACTCTGATTGGTGAAGAATTCGAGCCAGATCGCCCGCGACCAGGAGAGTGTCATCACAAAACAGGAGAGTCGGCGAGTGGCGCGACCAATACGGATACTACCAAAGCAGGCCCAATCAACCTGGGCCTGCTCGCCTGCAAATGTCTGTAACCGAAGGAAGGCTTCGCGCCGTGATGGCCGCAGGGTTTTCACTACTCTCCGGAGCTGGATGATCGATCCGGTGTAGCCACGTGTCTTCAACATCTCATAGATGCGGGTAGCGCGAAGACGCGGATACTCATTTAGGGTTTCGCGAATATAATCAACGTAAGGATCGGTGATCTTTTGTCGGAATGAGCTATCCGGTTTCTTGTTAAAACGGTCTGATTCAATAACGGAACGAACAGTGTCCCAATGGACACCAAGTTCAGCCGCAATGGTGCCGATCTTCCAATGCTCGGCATAGAAGAGATTACGAATTCTGACGGTCAACTCGGGAGAGATCATCAGCAACGACTCCTTTTTCCGGGCGGAACCCGGTTAAACGGCCAAATTGAGTTAATAAATCGCCCGGATCGACCGCAAAAACGGCAGAGCGGCTCTCTTTCCGGCCCGAAAGACTGGATGGAGAGACCGGGGCGCCCAATCCTTGCATTACGGGGAGGGGACGCGGAAGTATGATCCGTCACGATTTCTTTCACGCGTGGTGGGAGACCGGCTTTACGACGGCGATAGTCGTTTTGACGCTGACGATGATCGAGGATCGCCTCGGGTGATTGGCTGTAGCGTCGGTTGGCTGCACGGTGCTGCTCGCGCCTGGCTGTGTTGCGGCACTCAGGACTGCAGTAGACCTGGCCACGGTCGCAGAATCGGCAGATGAAGAAAAGTCGATGACATCCCTGACGACGACAGATTGCCTGGCGGAGGACTGCGGGGATGTGCTTTTGCACAAAGGGCCTCGGATAGTGGACATCCGAGACCGAAGGTGGCAAAATTCGAGCATTGTGTTTTGTGCTTCGGAAACGGAGTTACAAAGTGTGGCCCCGGTTGTTGACGCAGCCGGGGCTATATATTTCTCAGCGAGAACGGATCATATCAGAGGGAAATCAGGGATGAAAAGGGCTTTGCAGTTGGAGAGTGAGACCCGGGCATCAGGTGGGTAGCGCCTTCGGCGATGATAGTGGCCAGGCTCGGCGGTGTCGAAATGTACTCACTTTTTCATGGTCGCGGACAAAAATTGAGGGGGGCCAAAATCGCGGCCGCGGCGAAGCTTTTTTAGTTGCGTCACAAAC
>JBEIMN010000434.1:0-3506 GCA_040378705.1 Acidobacteriota bacterium | reverse complement strand
CCTTTGGCGGGTGGGAGCTGAAGGGGGCGGTCGTCGGGACGATTGTCGGTGGAAAGATAGTTTTTGGCGAATTAATTTAATACGGGTGTGAGGAGCGACTCGGTCACTCTTCCCACCCGTATTAAATTAGTTCCAGCTATTTCGCCGGCGTAATTACGATATTTTTGAACCAGACCTTGCCGTGATCCCCCTGGAGCATGATTGGTCCCGGGGTTCCCTCTGCGCTGTCGATTGCCCCGCCGGTCACGCCTGGAATCTCCTGACGGTCAATGATCGTCTGACCGTTCAGAACGACGGTCAACTGGCGTCCGATGAAGGTGATGTCGTAGGTTTGCCATTCGCCAGCCGGCTTGATGGCATTGGTCGTCGGGGTGAGGAATCCATAGAGTCCGCCGGCACCGTGGCTTTCAGCCGGTTTGCCGAAATCGTCCTGGATCTGGACCTCGTACCTTCCGCGAAGGTAGATCCCGCTGTTGCTGCGCTGCCCGCCATTGACGGCCGGATCGGCCATCCTGAATTCGAGATGGAGCTTGAAATCTGAAAACTTTGCTTCTGAGACGATATCGACACAGCCCTTGCTGTTGGTCATCGCTCCATCTTCGACCGACCAGCAGCCCGGATTCTTTTCTGAGCGAAGCTTCCAGCCCTCGATCCCCTTGCCATTGAAAATCTGGATGGGTGTTCCCCATTTTGGGGTGGATGCACGGAGTGGCGGGGCGGGGACGGCCGACCATTTGAGAGTCTTGCCATCTTCGCCGACAGTTGTGCCGCTCAGTGAGCGGCCATTCTTCTGGCCGGTCAGTCTGCCCTCGAAGACCAGATCTTCCTGCCGTCGCTCGAACTGGCGTGGAAGGCTGAATTTGAGAGTTGCGCTTTCGAAGCTCAGGTCGCGGATTGGCCTGACACTGCCAAAACGGCCAACGAATCGGCCGGTCAGCTTTCCGCCCGGCTCCTGGCTTACTTCAAGCCAGGAAGAGTAGGGGGCGTCCGTCCCCGCGACGACGAGGTCCCATCGACCAGCGATCGGGCTGGGAGCTTGCGCACTGGCCGATGGCGCAGTGATGATTAAAAGAGAGAACATTACAACAATAAGAGATCGCATCGATTTATTTCTCCTCTTAGGAAAGTGTGGAGCCAGAAGCTGGTTCTGGTTATCCAGATTTGGCAGATTTGGCAGCTCTGGCAGCTCTGACAGACTTGGCAGCTCTGGCAGCTCCGGTTTGGGGTCACATAATAGCACGGATGCGAATCGTGGAAGCCGCTCCGCGTCACCCCTGATCATAACCTGATCATAAACTTGCCAGCATTTTCTCTTTCAGTTATTCTCTCAGTTCGGGATCGGGTGGGGCCACTGTTTGCCGGCGATTGCCGGCCTGGATCGCCCTCCGAATCGCCCATTCACCGGGAAAGGAATAAATGCAATCATCACCTCTATTAACAATTCTTATGCCGGTTTTCAACGAAGCCGCAACCATTCGCGAGATTCTGCAGCGGGTTGAAACCGTCAATCTTGGTGATGTCCGCAAGGAACTGATCATCGTCGACGATTTTTCGACCGATGGAACACGGGAAATTCTGAAGGAGCTGAGCCAGCAGGGACTCTATAAAGTCTATTTTCACAGCCATAATATGGGCAAGGGCGCGGCGTTGCGAACGGCGGTCACCTATGCGACGGGTGATATCGTCATCATTCAGGACGCCGATCTCGAGTATGATCCGGGTGAATATGCCGAACTGCTAAAGCCGATAATCGAGGGCCGGGCGGATGTCGTCTATGGTTCGAGACTCTCGGGGGCGAAGGTCGCACGGGCCTTCAATTTCTGGCATTACATCGGGAACAGACTGCTGACCTTCATCACCAACCTGCTCTACAATTCGATTCTTTCGGACATGGAGACCTGCTACAAGGTCTTCCGGGCCGACGTGATCAAGAATATTCAGATCAAGTCGAACCGTTTCGATTTCGAGCCGGAGATCACGGCGAAGATTCTGAAGCGTAAATACAAGCTTTACGAGATGCCGATCTCATATTATGGGCGGGATTTCGCGGAGGGGAAGAAGATCACGTGGCGTGACGGTTTTGCGGCGATCTGGGCGCTTGTCAAGTATCGGTTTGTTGACTAGAGGGTTGGAGGGACTATGACAATCAAGCGGTTATCATTCGTGTTGTTCGTTCTGGCGCTGGCGTTTCCACAGTTTGGTTGTGGAGGCAGTGAGTCGGTTCCCGGTGAGGGGGCAGCTCAGGGGAGCGCGCTGGCGGTCCTGCCAAGCAGTATGGTAGTGGTGGCAGAGGGGACGAGGGTTGTCGCGTATCAGCCGGACGGAAGGCAGGGGTGGAGTTTCAGCCTGCCGGACGGCGAGTCGATCGGCGCGGCGCCGGTTGCGGCGCTGAGCAGTGTGACCTATGTTCGGGGCGAGCAGACGCTCTTTGCGATTGCGCCGGACGGGCAGGTTCTCTGGCAGTCGCGCCATCAGGGGGCAAACGACACTGTTCGGGGCATCACCCCGCTCAGTGACAGTACGGTTGCCATCACGCGTGAAGATCGTTCGCTGGTCGGATACTCTGCGCAGGGGCAGGTGAAGTGGACGTATACGCTGCCGGAGAATGAGAAACTGGTTGCCCCGCCGGTTCTGGCACTGAGCAGCATCGTCTACCTGCGGACGGCGAAGAATCTGTACGCCGTCGATTCGGGGGGCAATCTGGCGTGGACGGCCGAGCTTGGCGGCAAGTGAGTGTGGGCCGGATCCGGGCGTGCCCTGATTGAACCCAGCTCAGGGAACCCAGCTGAGGCTGGTGACCTTGAATGCGCCGTGGTTGGTCGATTGATCGGTTTCGAAGGTGAGCTGACACCGTCCATCGGGGCAGAGGCTGGTTGAGATGGACCATTCGCGGGTCAGGATCTTCTCGGGTTCCGGTGAGAAGGTGTCGATCACGCGCCCATCGATGACGACGCGGATCGTCGCCCGTCGCCCGTCGGGCAGCGCCGGGGCGGAGAAGATCATGCGCAGATGGCCATCGCCAGCCGGCAGCCCCGGGCGTGTTCGGGCGGGGAGGTCGACGACGGCACGCTTTTCAGCCCAGCGCCACGACCGTGGCCGGCCGAGCTGGAGGGGGCCCCAGCCCTCGCCAAGAAACTGTTCCGCTTTGTATACACGCCGATTCTGCGAATCGACGACCTCCCAGCCGATATTGAAGCACTGAAACCCCAGTTCACGTTCATCATTTCCGAGTCCGTTCGATTTCGGGACGAAGGTCCGGTCGACTTCGAGCGTCAGTCTCGACCAGAGCTGATCAGGCAGCGTCGTGATGACCGACGAGAACTCGACCTCGGGGCCGGTGAGCCGCGCGATTTCACGCCCGTCTATCTTCAGGTGAACCGAATCGCCCGATTTTGGCAGATGGCCCGGGAGACGGCCATTAATCCGAAGCCGCATCTTTTCCGCGTCATTGAAGAGTGCGACCTGACTCTGCTGACCCATCCAGCGCCAGTTTTGCAGCCCGGAAT
>JBEIMN010000433.1:0-3507 GCA_040378705.1 Acidobacteriota bacterium | reverse complement strand
GGGGCCCGATTCTTAAAATGCGATTGACTGACGATGAATATCCTGTAAATAATCCGGTTGCCGAATCGCACCTTGAATCGTTCTCCGGTAAGTAGATATAATTTCGACCATGAAAATTTCTCCCGATTTTATCGAGATTCTGCGATGTCCGGCCTGTCGGGCACGGATCGAGTTGAAGGCTGACGGCAGCGGACTGAAGTGCGTCGAGTGTCATCGTGTCTATCCGATCCGGGACGATATTCCGGTTCTGCTGGTCGATGAATCGACGATCGAGGATGCGGAGACCGTGAAGTCCTGATGGCTCTCCCGCTTTTTCATCAGCTTCCGAACGGCTCGCGGATCCTCTTCATCCGGTTGCGGAACCTTGGTGAAGTGGTGCTCGACACCGCCAATCTGCGTGCGTTGAAGAGGTGGCGCCCCGATCTCGAGATAACAACGCTGGTCGAATCGATCTATACCGACCTCTTCGAATCCGACACGGAGATCGATGCGCTGCCGCTTGCCCGCGGAGCCGGGCAGCGCCGGAGCCGGCTCTTGTCGCGGCTGGCGATTCTGAGTGAGATTCGGCGGCGGCGCTTCACCGCGGTAATCAATCTGCACGGTGGGCCGACGAGCGCGCAACTGTCATTGCTCAGTGGCGCGCGCTTTCGGGTTGGTGCTTCACATTTTCGACCCTCATTCGCTTACAATCTCCAAATTCCGGAAGTTGACGCGATTACAGGGGGCGCCGGAGAGAGCCAGAAGCTTCACACGGTTGAAAACCAGTGGATGCTCTTCAAGTGGCTCGGGATGCCAGGTGAGTCACCGGGACCGACCGGGTTGAGCGTCTCCGCCGGCTTTCGGCAGACGGCGCATGCCGCGCTGGCGGGCGTCGGGATCGATCCATCAAGAGACTATGCCGTTGTTGCTCCGACCAACGAATTCTTCACCAAACGCTGGCTTCCGGAGCGTTTCGCCGCGCTCGTCGACCGTTTGAGATCGCACGGGCTGCAGGTCGTTATGACCGGAGCGCCGACAGCGGAGCAGCGGGCACAGCTGGATGCTGTTTCGGCGGCGGCGAACTCGCCAATTCCGGCGCTGAGCAACCTGCGGATCGGAGAACTGGTGGCCGTCATTGCCGGGGCAGCGCTGTTTGCTGGTAATGACAGCGGTCCGGCCCATATCGCCTCTGCCGTCAGGACGCCACAGGTCGTCCTCTTCGGGCCGGCGAGCTCTGTCCGCTGGCATCCCTGGCAGGCGCCGGCGGAGCTGGTCCAGAACTACTTTCCCTGCAATCCATGCTCGATGTTCAGGTGCGATCAGTTTCCGGAGCCGGAGTGTATCCGGTCGATCTCGATCGAGCAGGTCTGGCAGGCGATCGGGCGACTCGGGGTTCTGTCATGAGAATAGAACGAATGAAACACCTCACCGAAATTCTTGCTCGTTTTTCCGGCCGCCGGTTGATCGTTCTCGGCGACATGATGCTCGATGAGTTTATCTGGGGCGAAGTTAGACGGATCTCCCCGGAGGCGCCGGTTCCGGTTGTCGAGGTGAAACGCGAGACTTTACAGGCTGGCGGGGCGGGCAATGTCGTATCAAATCTGATCGAGCTGGGCGCTGCCGCGATTCCCGTCGGCATCATTGGCGATGACGAGGGGGGGAGCCGGATGCGCGATCTTTTCCTTCACCGTGGTGCAGAGGTCTCCTCACTTCTTACGGTTCCCGGTCGTCCGACGACACGCAAGACACGGATCGTCGCCCACAGCCAGCAGATGGTTCGTGCCGATCGTGAGGATCGCTCACCAGTCGATTCAGGGATCGAAGAGGCGATCCTGCGCAAATTCAGGGCGGCACTCGAGTCTGCAGACGCGGTGATCATCTCCGATTATGACAAGGGGCTCCTCACTCCAAACCTGCTTCGCGAAGCCATCACCGCGACACACGCCGCCGGCAAGCAGGTCTCACTTGATCCGAAGATCCGAAATTTCCAGCACTATCGCGAAGTCGATGTCATCACGCCAAACCAGATCGAGGCTGAACGCGCCACCGGCATCGAGATCGTCGATCAGGAGACACTCGTCGCAGCCGCGCAACGCATTCGCCAGATGCTCGATTGCCGCCACGTCCTGATTACACGCGGTGAACACGGCATGTCTCTCCTCGAAGAGAGCGGATTGCTGATAAATATCCCGACGACCGCCCGCGAAGTCTACGATGTGACCGGCGCCGGGGATACCGTCATCGCCACCCTCACCCTCGCTCTTGCCAGCGGCGCCACCCCCGAAGAGGCCGCAATCATTGCCAATCAGGCCGCCGGAATCGTCGTTGCCAAGGTCGGAACGGCGACCGCTTCACGCGCGGAAATCGAGCGTGCTTTTTTTGAAGACTAGTCGAATATTGGGCTTTTGCGGCTGTCCGGATCAGAATATTTTATAGAATTATAATAATTGTTAATTGTGGACGAGCTGCCGATTCTGCAATTTTACGAAATGCTGTCAAGTGCAAAAATGAGAATTTTCAGGGTCTAAATTCCGGAAAAGACTGATATTTAGGCAGCTATCCGAAATGGTGTAGTGGGTCGGTCGAAAAAGTGATGCTATACTGCGCTGGTTTTCGGAGGCTATCTGTTCGGTATTCAGGTGAAAGCTGAGCGATTCAGATTGGGCTGACCGAGACCAGAGCAGGGAGTCTGATGAGATTGGTGAGAGAAGCTGGAAAATACGGCAGCAACCGGAGACCAGCAGTTGGCCAGCAGTTGATAAAAAGTTCACGGAGTTGAACGATCAGACGTCCTGAAATGCTTGCTTGCTGAGGGGCCAGTTGGCTTTGGGCCAGGTGGTCAGGTGGATGACAAGAGATAACGAATATATGAGTCTGCGATTAAATCGATTCGTGGTGTTGATGAGTGCGGCAGTGTTGCTGCAAATTTGTCAGACGGTCATTTCAGGTGTCGGCGTTCAGGCTGCGACGCCTCCCGCTATGGCGACAATGGACACGATACCCGTGAGCGGGGATTCCATCGGTATCCCACTGACCAGACCTGAAGGGGTTAATACCCAGAAGGCAGCGTCAGGAGAGGATAAGCCGACCGGAAAGTCGGTTGCCACGCCTGGTGATTTGCCGATGCCTGACCCAAAGGTTGGGATGAAGATCCTTCCGCCGGTGGTCAACCTCGTCCCGGTAGTCTCAAAGTTTGAAGGGCTCTTCGCAATGCCGGAGTGGACTCTGGCCGAAGAGAAGACGTTCGAGGCAACCGCTTATGCGTTGAGGGGAAGGACGCGGACAGGCGTCTACGTCCGTCGCGGAGTTATTGCTGCCGATCCGTCGGTCCTCCCGCTTGGTTCGGTGGTTCAGCTCTCGGCTGGCAAGTACTCCGGGGTCTACACCGTGCACGATACCGGTGGAAAGATCAAAGGAGAGCTGATCGACGTCTGGATGCCGTCCAATAAGGAAGCGCGCCAGTTCGGTCGACAGAATGTCAGAGTCCAGGTTTTGAAGATGGGTAAGACCCGGCTCCGCAAATAATTT
>JBEIMN010000432.1:0-3509 GCA_040378705.1 Acidobacteriota bacterium | reverse complement strand
GCCATGGCGACCATGGATATCATCAAGCTCGCCGGTGGCGAACCGGCAAACTTCCTTGATGTTGGCGGCGGCGCCTCACAGGAGCGGGTCGAGAATGCCTTCCGCATCCTGCTCGCCGATGAGAATGTCAAAGCAGTCCTGATCAACATCTTCGGCGGCATCGTCCGTTGCGACATGGTCGCCCGGGGAGTGGTCGAAGCGGCACGGAAACTTGGAGTCTCTGTACCGATCATCGTCCGGCTTGAAGGGACCAATGTCGAAGAGGGTCAGCGCGTTCTCCAGGAGTCGGGGATGAATTTCATCGTCGCCACCGGCATGAAGGACGCCGCAGAGAAGTCTGTCGCCGCATCAGTCCGCTAAGCATTCTCTGTTCAGCGTCGCGAAAAGCCGGCGAAATATTAGTCCGGACAGAAGAAGAGCCCTGATCCCCTGCATTCAAGGGGTCAGGGCTCTTCTCCTGTCCGGACTCTTTTCCGGAGACGGTGAACGTTGCCCGCTCTTTACACACCAAAACACTTCGTCGGATAGACTGGTATGCTCATCGTCATATCTGTCCGCCTCAGGCTGTGCAGGTTGTGCCCGCCGGTAAAGGCGTTCGGAACACCGCTCGCCCCTGAATTGTAGTTGAAGACGGAACCGAGCAGTGGAATATTCGTCGCCCCATACATCTTCACCCAGCCGGTTCGCCCATCGGGCACCACCGCCGTAAATCGCGGAACCGTCCGCGGTGTCGTACTGGTAAAGTTTATCCGCGTCTGGCAGCGTGACGAATTGACGCTGAAACTGTAAGCGTTCTCGGTATCATTGTAGAGCAGGCCGAAAATAAAACCGATCTCCGGGACGCCGACCGCCATATCGCCACCCGGACGATTGACGATGACCATCGTGTCATTGTTGTTGATCCGGCTCGGCAGGTTGTCCACCGCGAGGACTGACGGCATCTGCTCGTAATCGATTCCATTGAAGTTGAGATCGGCCATAACCGTCGCCGAGGTGGTCACCGGTGGAACCATTGCCGCGACCGCCACCGCGCCAAGCCCTGCCCGATGGCCCGAATTGAACTTGACGTACGAGTCACCAATCAGGTGATTGTGGAGAATCGGTGCGCCAGCTGAATTGACGGCCACCGCGACGATGTATCCCTCCGTATTCGGATCCAGTTCGACCGACTCGAAGCTGATCGTCTGACTCGCCGTCAGACAGAAGATGAAGTCGGCCGGTGATCCTGACGCTCCATCGACAAAGAAGAGATGAACCGCGACCGCCCTTGTCGGCGAGGTGTTGGTGATCGAAAATTTCGTGTTCTGGCTCGATGCGCTGGTCGCGTCAGAGGTATAGACATTGAAGAAGAGGACCGATCCCGGCTTCTGATCTGACGCCATGCCATCCGGTGGATACTGCACTCCCGGGTCGGCGCTCATTCCATTGCCCGTCAATAGAAAAAATGTCGCGACCACGGAGAGGAGAAGGGAGAGGCGTCGTGAGTTCCAATTTGTGTTGTTTCGCAATTGTCTGTTACCCATTTCATTTCTACCAGTCATATCGTTTTATCAGAACTCAGCCGCATCGATTATTTTTGGTATTATTGGTATTTTTGACCATTTTCATTTTCCATCTGGTTCCATCTGGCCGTTTACCGTCTGGCCAGTAACCGTTTTAATATCGATCGGAAGAGTTCGCCGGCTCACCTTTTTGGCGATGTCGCTTGCTCTCCGTGGGCCGGGAGCAGGCTGTCCAGCTACGACTGACCTTGTTGCAATTGTCGTTCCACGAAAACAGTCAGGGCAGAATGAACCGATTCTGAGGCGGCTGACAGCGCTGGCTGGCGGCGCTGAAAACTATGATTATTCAACGGGGATTGCGAAGGCTAAAACTTAAAATATTCCAATGGCGCATGGCCACATCCGGTCGATGACGACAAGATTCAACAAAAGTGGGCACTGACGGGGGTAGAGTGACCTGAATCTGACCAACTGGATCTGGCCAATTTGAATGTCAGCCTGCGGGTCAGGCAGCAAACTTACGTTGTTTCTGGCACTAAACAGACCAAATGGGCGGGGGCCCGAAAGATTGTGAATACCAGCGGGGCGTCTGACCCTCGATTCAGGCGGCGACCAACCTGATCTTGCCAGCGTGATAGCAGGCCAGACAATGGATTCACAGAAAGTAGTCTAGGCGATCGAGTCCAAAAAATCAACCATCGTTTGCCGATCCTTTGCCGATCGTTAGCAATCGGTGGACCGCATTATTTTTTCGTTCTCACCACCGATGATGTAAAAAAAAGATCCGGGAAGAGGACTCCTCCCGGATCTGATGTCAACTTTTGTTTGCTATGTCTACTGAAAGAGTCAGATCTCGAGGACGACCGGAATGATCATCGGGCGCCGCCCGGTTTCACGCTGAATGTAGCGTTTGAGGTCGATTCGAATCTTCTCCTTGATCACCGCCCAGTCGATACGCTCCTCGAAACTGGCCTGCCGGAAGGTCTCGCCAATGACGATCCGCGCCTTGGGCAGAAAATCACTCCCATCATTACTGGCGGCCAGTCCACGCTGAATTATCTCCGGCGTCGATTCGAGATCTCCCGAGCTCTTATTGATCGCGACGATTGGAACGACGATTCCATCATACGCAAGGTGCTTGCGGTCACGAATGACCACATCGTCAATCCGGCCATATCCGGAATCATCGATCAGGGTTCGGCCAACGCTGACCTTGTCGCGAACCCGAACACTCGACTCGTCCAGCTCGATCACGTCGCCGGAATCGGCAAGGACGATCTGATCACGCGGGACTCCCCATTTCCGCGCCGCTTCGGCGTGCCGATAGAGCTGCCTGGTCTCACCGTGGATCGGAATCAGGAATTTTGGCCGAACGGCGTCATACATTATCTTCAGATCTTCCTGCCGGCCGTGGCCGGAGACGTGAATGCGCGCAAGGCTCGAATCGACGACGCGCGCCCCCTTCTTGAAGATATGATTCATCATCCGCGAGATCGAGCGCTCGTTTCCAGGGATCTGGCGGGCCGAGATCAGGACCGTATCGCCGGCGACAACGCTGGCATCACGGTGCGAATCGACAGACATCCGCGCCAGTGCCGACATGGGCTCGCCCTGGCTCCCGGTCACCAGCAGGCAGACCTGGCTTGGCGCGAGCTTCTTCGCCTTGGCCGGCGAGATGAGCTGCCCCTCGTCGATGTCAAGATAGCCGTATTTCTGCGCAACCTCGACATTCTTGATCATACTTCGACCAAGCAGGGCGACCGCGCGATTCTGCTCCGCCGCGAGATCGAAGATGATCTGCAGGCGGTGGATACTGGTCGCAAAGCAGGAGACGATCATGCGCCCGGCCGTCTCCTCGAAGACCTTCTCGAGCCCGGGAATCACTGCTCGTTCCGACTTGGTCCGCCCCTCCTGCTCGACATTGGTCGAATCGGCGAGCAGCGCCAGGACGCCGCGGTCGCCATAGTAGTTGAGCCGCTTCAGATCGATCGGATCACCCAGCACCGG
>JBEIMN010000431.1:0-3518 GCA_040378705.1 Acidobacteriota bacterium | reverse complement strand
TGCGGGCCGGAGGCCCGCGCACCCAGGGAGCCCGACTCTTGCCCTGTCCTGACACCTGAGCGATTATCACCCCGCGAAGTTATCAATTGACACTTAATTGATATGAGTTTATAAGTCCGTCAGTAAAGCTGTAACCTTGCTCAATTGACATTTCCGCTCTCCGAGGCTTCCGGTATTCTGCCGGAGGGTGTGCCATTTCGATTACAACCCGGTCCATACGGCAGGCCCGCAGGCCGGCAGGAACCGCTTCCAATGAAGTCATCTCGAAAATTGATCGGGTGCAATCTGGCATTTGGCCGGGCCTTTAGTCTGACCTTTAGTCTGAACGGCAGGTTGGCGAAGGGCTGGCTGGTGACGGCGTTACAGGTCATTATTGCTCTCAGCATCCTGTGGAGTGCAGGGTGTCGCCGCCGGTCGGATGTTGCGAAGGAGGCGACGATCACCCTTTACGGTTTCAGCGTGATCAGGGAGCCGCTCGAGAAAGAGATCTTCCCCGCCTACCGTGCGGAGTGGAGAGCGAAGACCGGTCAGGATCTCAGTTTCATTCCCTCATATGCCGGATCCGAGATTGTGACCAACCAGATCGTCGCCGGAGTGGAGGCGGATGTTGCGATTCTCGCGATCGAGCGCAACGCCGACCGGCTGGTCGAGACAGGGTCGACGAATCATAATTGGCGACGTCTCCCCCATCACGGTATCCTCAACCGGACGCCGATGGTCATTCTGGTCCGGAAGGGCAATCCGCGACGGATTCGCGAGTTCGGGGACCTTGGTCGAACCGGTGTCAGGCTGATTCATAGTGATCCGGTATCGTCGGGAGCCGGCCAGTGGGGCGTGCTGGCGATCTATGGCGGAGAACTGCTGGCCAGCGAACGATTGGAAGGCGTGCGCAATCCGGCCCGTGCACTCGCGACTTTGCGGTCGGTCTGGAAAAATGTCGTTTCAACCCCGGGATCAGCCCGTGAAGCACGGACACAATTTGAGCGCGGCGAGGGTGAGGCGCTGGTAACCTACGAGATGGAGGCGCTGCAGTTGCTCGAGAAATCGAATGGTTTCGAGATGATCGTTCCGACGACGACGATTCTGGCCGAGCATCCGGTCGTGATCATCAATCACCCAATCCACGGCATGACGCCGGCACGGTATGCGATAGTCGAGCTCTTCGTCAGATCACTCTGGGATCGACCTGCCCAGGAGGCACTGGTTCGTGCCCGCTTCCGCGCGGTGATCGATGACGCACTCAACGAGCGATTCGTCAGGATTGCTCATCAATTCACGGTCGCCGATCTGGGAGGCTGGGCGGTGGCCTATCCTGAAATCATCGATAAGGTCTGGAAACGGCAGATCCAGAACGGCACCGACAGCCCCAAAATAACTGGTAACTGATAACGGGCCGTCCGGGTAATAAATGAGAATATCCAGCCGCGAAAACAGCGTCAACCTTCCCGTCGAGAGTTCAAAAGATCTCACCGGCTCGATCGGGGTTGGGTTCATTCTGCTGACGATGATGCCGCTGGTCATTCTGCCGCTCGCTTCAATCTTCATCTTCGGTTTGAGCAAGGGGCCGGTTCATTTCTGGAGCGCACTGACGGAACCTGCGGCACTCTTCTCACTTCGGTTGAGCATAGTCACCAGCTGTGCGGCTACCGCCTGCAACGTAACCTTTGGTGTGATCGCGGCCTATGTCATGAGCCGTTACCGGTTCAGAGGGAGTTCGGGGCTCATGGTCCTGATCAGTCTTCCGACCGCGATCCCGACGGCGGTTGCCGGGTTTGCGTTATTGCTGCTCTGGGGGCGGAGCGGGCTTCTTGGCCGGTTCATCGAGCAGACAAACTATCAGATCATGTTCACGACGGCGGCGATCATCCTTGCCAACATCTTCGTCACCTTCCCGCTTGCTTTTGGGGTAATCAAGCCGGCACTCGACAATCTGGATATCGATTATGAGGCTGCAGCGGAGACGATGGGCGCGACGCGCTGGCAGACATTTCGGTATGTGGTGTTGCCAAGCCTGCGCGGGGCGATCATCACCGGGGCGCTGCTCACCTTTGCCCGTTCGATCGGCGAATTTGGCTCGACGATCATGGTCAGCGGCAATCTGGCGATGCGGACGCAGACCGCGCCGCTCTATATTTTTACAAAATTCAACGAGGGTGATATCGAGGGAGCGAATGCGATTGCGGCAGTCCTGGCATTCGTCTCCTTCGCCATATTTTCAATGATTATGCTGACCAGAGGCAGGCTCGGGCGATTGCACTGAGGCTGGCGCATCCCTCAGGCCTGCACAATGGAGACTGGTCGCGCAGGAGACTGAAATGTGACGATGGCTGAATACCCGGAACAGGCAGAGCGGAGAAGCGACGGACGGCGCGCGCTGAAGGTCCTCGGGCTGAGCAAGTGGTTCGGCGGGGAGCAGGTGCTTGACAGCGTCAGTTTCTCGATTCTCGAAGGGGAGAGTCTGGTCATACTTGGCCATTCCGGGAGTGGCAAGACGACAACCCTGCGGATCATCGCCGGACTGGAGGCGCCGGATACCGGGGAGATATTTCTGAAGGGTCGCCGGATCGAGCATTTACGAGCGCGGGAGCGCAATGTCGGGGTAATATTTCAGAATTACGCGCTCTTTCCGCGCATGACCGTTCGCGAGAATATCTGCTTTGGATTACGCATTCGTGGTATTGGAAAAGGTGAGCGGGAGCGAGTGGCGGCTGAGTTGCTGGCAATGGTCGGGCTGCCGGAGCAGAGCGAAAAGTATCCGTGGCAGCTTTCGGGTGGGCAGCAGCAGCGGGTCGCGATTGCGCGCGCCCTTGCCTATCAGCCGGATCTGCTGCTCTTTGATGAGCCATTCAGCGCGCTCGATCCACAGACGCGAAGCGGGCTGCGGCGTGAAATACGGGCACTGCTTCGTCGTCTCCGCATCCCGGCGCTCTTTATCACGCACGATCAGGAGGAGGCGATGGAGCTGGGCGATCAGATCGCGATCCTCAATTGCGGACGGATTGAGCAGATTGGGACGGCGGAGGAGGTCTACCATCATCCGCGGACCGAATTTGTCGCCCGATTTCTGGGGGCGGCCAATGTGATCGAGGGAGTCGTCGAGTCATCCACAATAGTCGGTGAGTGCGGGTGGAGGCTTCCGGTATCGGGGGCCGTATCGGCAGCCATCCCGCCCGCCATCCCGCCAGCCATTCTGCCAGATTACAGTTCGATCGAGCCGAACGGGGCACGCCGCCAACTCTTCTTTCGACCCGAGGACGTGATTCTCCTCCCGGTTGGGCAGCCGGTCGAGTGGCAGAGCCTCGAATGCCGGCTGGGGGAGGGGATCGTCGGCGAGGTCTCATTTTTTGGGGCGACCGAGTGGGTGACGGTCAATCTTCAGCCAACCGTCAAATTACAAGGGAACGGGCAGGATCGACGAGCAGATTCCGCACCGCTCGCGATCCGCGTCAGCCGGATGCGCTGGGAGGCACGGCAGCTTAAACTTGCCGTCGGAGATTCGGTGACGATCGGTCTCCGCT
>JBEIMN010000430.1:0-3539 GCA_040378705.1 Acidobacteriota bacterium | reverse complement strand
TTCTCGATCGTATAACGCCGCTGACCGCTCATCTCCCCCGTCAAGGTCAAAATTGAGAGGAGTACCGCCAGTCCGATCCATCCGATATCCCGACCGCGTCTCAACCACTCACCACCACGCAACACGCCACAAAACCAGACGCCATCAATGGGCTGGCCGGTCACCTCGGTTGCTGTTTTGTCGCTCTCTCGTTCCATGAACACTGTTTCTTGCCAATTGCTGCTTCTGGCTATTTCTTCTGGCTCTCCTGGCTTTTGGCGCACCGGAATCCGACGAAATCATAGGTTACAGTCGGCCGGTCAAAAAATCGATCCGTCGCCGTCTGCTCCTTCGCCGGAACCTTAAACCCGCCACCACGGATGATCCGGTTGCCCTCATCCTTCTTCGCCGCGCTGCCAGGGTAGGGAAGGTACTCCGTCTCCGTCCACTCTGCGACATTACCCGCCATATCCGCTATCCCGAACGGACTCAATCCGTCAGGGTAGCTTCCAACCGCCTGCGGTTTATCCAGCCCCGTCTCCCGCGCATTCGAGAACCTTGGCTTCCACTCATTTCCATAAGGATAGAGCCGATTGTCCTTTCCACGCGCCGCAAACTCCCATTCTATCTCTGTCGGCAACCGCTTGTTGGCCCATTCACAGTAGGCACGCCCCTCGTTCCAGCTTACATTGACTACCGGCAGTGTCGCTTCACCAACGTCATACTGGCCATCCCGCCAGTGGATCGGAGGGTTTCGTCGCGTCTGTCGCACAAACTGCGCATACTGCTCGTTTGTCACTTCGTGCTTGTCGATATGGAACGGCTCCACCTTCACCAGGTGCGCCGGTCGTTCATAATCGTTGCCGTCGTCACGGCCCATTAAGAACTCCCCTCCCGGGATCGAGACCATTCCCTGCGGAGCCGACGACGTCGTCGTGCCGCCCGAAAGCGAGGCCGGCCCCTGACGCGTCAACAGCCAGTAACCGATCGCCACCGCCATCACCAGGACTACTCCGGCCCCGATCAGGACCGGCAACCTGCTCTGACCCTTCGGGTTCGACTGCCCATTATTGTCAGTGCCATCGTCGGTTTGGCTGTACGGCTGCTGACCATGGCCGTTAGGGTCGGTTCCATCCTGGAATACCGTCGGTTTATCGGGACCCGCCAGCACAGTCTTTCCGAGTGGTCCCGAAGCCCCGCCTCCCATGTCTCGAGGGTTTTCAAAACCACGACCGTCCTGCTTTGGGGGGGTCGCGACCGTCTCCCGGCTCTTCGTTTCAATATCTGCTCTGCCGGTCGCCTCGAAATGTCTGATCGCCTCAAGGAACTGCTCTGCCGTCTGGAAACGGTCATTCGGGTTCTTCTCGAGCGACTTCAGCACGATCTTCTCGAGCTCCAGTGGAATACTCCGCTGGAAATTTCTCATCGGCGGAACCGGCAACTCGATGTGTCCACGCCTGATCTCATAGTCGGAATTACCAGTCCCGTCGGTGTCGAATGGCACCCGTCCGGTCAGCATCTCGTAGAAGACCACTCCCAGCGAATAGATGTCCGACCGCTGATCCAGATCGCGCCCTCGCGCCTGTTCCGGACTCATATACTCTGGTGTCCCCGGATTGAACCCCATCTGGGTTCCACCCTGCACCCCGCGCAACTTGACGATCCCGAAATCGGTCACCTTGACCAGATCCTCCGGAGTCACCAGAATGTTGGCTGGCTTCAGATCACGATGAATGATACCGCGGTGATTTTCACCCGACTTGTCGCGATAGACAAAATGATGCGCATAATCGATCGCTTCCAGTATCTGCTTGAAGAGCGCGATTGCGCGCGGCGACGGAATCGGTCCCGTCTCCTTCATGATCATCTTTCTCAGATCACGCCCCGGAACAAACTCCATGACGATACAGGTCGTCTCTCCGATGGCGATGAAGTCATAGACACGGACGATATTCTTGTGGTCAAGTTGTGACTGTGTATTGGCTTCGCGCTCCAGCCGCTCCCGAAGGTGCTCAATCTGGCGCGGGCTGAAGTCTTCCGTTCGGATGGTCTTGATCACCACCTCACGGGCTAATAGCGTATGGCGACCAAGGTAGAGCTCACCCATCCCTCCCTCGCCAAACTGTCTGATTACTTCATAATTCCCAATGGTACGTCCGAGCATAGTCTCCCCGGGTCTCAATCGCGCCTCTCTCCAACCCTGAACTGAACAGAACCGTTAAATCGAACGAGTTGAACCGGTCTTGCCTCTAATTCCACCTCAATCCCCGTTCAATTCCAGCCTCGTTATTCGATTTCCCGACTTATCGACCTCTTGTTTTCCCGTCTTTTCGTATAGTCTTCACAAGTATTTACTAATCTTTACTAATCTTTACTAATCCAATCCATTCCAATTTTTTGGGGGCATCTTCACTTTGGCAGCTTCTGACGGTTCCCACGTCTCAGCCGACACGCCTCCTGAATTGAAGCAGGCAGTCATCTCCGTGAAAGCTTACCAGGCAATCATAGCTACCGAAACGAAGCCGGTCACCGGCAGCAATCGGTGATCTTTCGACACGCTGGCCATTGACGAATGTTCCATTGGCGCTTCCAAGATCGAACACGGAGTAGCATCCATTCTCGTTTTCGATCGCCGCGTGGTCGCGTGAGACCTTGTCACCCATCAGCACCAGCTCGTTTTCGAGACGTCGACCGATCCTGATCCGCTCCGCGACAACCTGTCGCGTTACACCATCCTCGAGCCCGCTCACGAAGACCTGAACTCGCTGGCGACCCGCCTTCACTGCCGCGCCCGCCCCATTCTCGCTACCCGCCGTATCGCGAGCACTCATCGTCCCGGTCGATCGCTCGCCAGGTAACTCGACCTCGATCAGGTGCTTTCCGATCCGGATCCGGTCACCGTCACGGAGCGGACTTTCGATGATCCGGCTGCCGTTGATGAATGTCCCGTTGCGGCTTCGATCCTCAATGATATAGCCGCTGCCGATGCGCCTGATTTCACAGTGAACCCGCGATACTGTCTCCCCATCAAGGCTGACGTCGCACACATCCGACCTGCCAACGGTTATCCGCGGAGCCGCTGACTCGATGATCTCTGAACGGATCCCCGCGAAGACGTCAATCGCCGCAGTCTCAGGCCTGATTCCGGATCCGGTCGCCGGACCGAGAATCTCGATCAGCCGTATCCCCGCCAGGGAAGCCGGCGCGTGGCTCGTCACCCGACCGGTTACTGCCCGTCGCCTTACCTGGTCCCTCGAGTGCCGATCAGGTACCTGCCTGTTGCGTTCGATGTTGGGGCGCATGTCGAATTGATTTAATTCACGATAAATGCCGAATTGGCCAAATAACCAGATAAATGGCCCGGCCTCAACGGTTAAGATTCAACGGCCAACCGGATAACGGCCAACTGGATTTAACCGCCCATTGGCCTGGAAGCTTTTTCCGGACATTCCCGCTCAGTCCGGGGTATTTCGCTTCAGGCTTCACCTCACACTTTTTACACCTTTCACCGTCAGAAAGACTAACACGGTCGGAATATTTTCACCAGATAAACTATCAAC
>JBEIMN010000429.1:0-3569 GCA_040378705.1 Acidobacteriota bacterium | reverse complement strand
GTTGCTCCGCGAGGTGAATATCGAGTCGAAGTAGAGGGCGAGGCGGCTGCGGTCGCTGACGCGGCTCGCGCCTTTCTGGTAGTTGATGGTCATAACGATTACGGCATTCGGCGGAAGCCGCATCGCCATTCCCGCCGGCCAGGCGATCGATGGCTGGCCGGGGACCCACTCCCCGAGTGGTTCGAGCCTCTGCCGGCCCTTACCGCTCCCCGCGCAGCCAGTATTATCGCGCTGACGGGAAGTCCGGCCCGTTGTCGCAATCGAAAAAGTGGCGTTGAAGACCGCGCCGGGCTGCCCGGGCGCGAAATCGATCCGACTAATCCATCGTTCCGCTGAATTATTAACCGGCAGGGTGACGCACCGTGCCGCGAGACCGCTGCCGGGTGCGATGACCATCTCCGTTCGTGGTTCGAGTACGATGTCTGGTTGCCCGGCCGGCCACTCTGCGGCTTCGGTCGATTGTGTCGATCCCTGACTGACCCGTGGCCTGATCCGGGAGAGCTCTTCGACCGGATAGTCTTTCTGTTCACCCTTTGGCGCACCGCCATCGATCCATGAGATCAATTGGTCCTGTTCGTGCTGCGTGAGGGCGTGGCTCTCCTGAAAAAGCCCAAAGCCCTTCACCGCCTGGAATGGGGCCATTCTGCGGTTGAGAATCTCTTCCTTGATTGCTTTCGCCCACGGTCGTGCTTCGGCGTATGTCGTCAGTGGCAGCTCCTGCCGGATGCGGCCAGGGCTGTGGCAGGCGATACAGTGGCGACCGAGAATCCGTATCACTTCACGGTTGAAAGTCACCTTCGTCGTCACAGGGCCGTGTGAGTTGCCCGTCGGGATGACGGCAAGCAGGATCAGCAGCAGCAGTGGGAGTCGCTTGAGCATGACTGATATCAGACCGCAAAATCAGGTTCCGGCCTCGGCGCTCCGTTCATCTTTTTTCTGATACTCGTCGAGCAGTCGCTGCATAATGTCAGAAAAGGTCCAGTTCGGATCGAGCGATGGGTCCTCACGCATGAGTCGATCGAATTCGGCATAGGCACGCTCACGGGCCCAGGCGAAGAAGTGTGCCATCTGACGGTCGATTTCAGGCATGATCAGATCCTTGTGGTTTATTCACCGTGTGCAGCAGATTCACACGGGAAGTTGATTCAGCGGGCCGCGCGTGAGTACAATCTGATGCCCGCAAAGAATGTGCCGATAAAGATGATTATTGTTGAACTTATGAAATGAACTGTCAACATGGAGACGAGGAGGGATCGGTTTGATCAGACTAAGATATCTGTTTTGGGCAATGCTGCTGACCCTGGTGCCCGGTCTGTCCGGGGTGCGGACGGTCGAGATGGCGCCGGCGCCGGAGTTGCGTGCGGGAGCGGCGGCGCTGCCGATCACACCGTTCGGCGCCCATCCGGATTGGAACGGGACGATCACCGCCACCGGGGTCTGGGGTGAGCAGTTCACGGATCAGAACGGTGACGGAGTCTGGAACAGCGGAGAGCCGTTCATCGACGATCCCGGCAACACGGAGATCGATCGCAGCTCGCTCAATAAGTACGATGGAATCTATCTGGCCGGTTTTGGCAATAAGCGGCTCGCGACCGGTCGACACGATGATCTCTGGGCGCGAACGATCGTTCTCGATTATGGGGCAACGCGAATCGCGATCGTCTCGATCGATCTGATCGGCTACTATTCGGATGCGACCTACTATGGCGTCGAGCAAATTCGGCGGCAGCTCGATCCGGCGCTTGGTATTCAGGAGATCCTGCTTGCCAGTACACACAGCCACGAGGGGCCGGACTCGATTGGCGCGTGGGGTGACGGTTTCCTGAAGGATGGGAAGTACCCGAAATATCTGCAGTTCGTCGACCGGCAGATCGCGAAGAGCATCGCCCTTGCCGCGGGTGCGCAGCGACCGGCGCGGATCAGATTTGGAGTGACCGATCCGGTTCGTTCCCCATCGATCACCGGCCTCCAGACCCGAACCGGCGGGCGACCGCCGCGCTTCTTCGATCAGGAATTGCGTATCATGCAACTCGTCGAACGGCGTGGCGCAAAGACGATTGCGACCCTTGTCAACTGGAATACGCATCCCGAATCGATGGAGGATCAGAATACCGTCCTGACCTCCGATTTCCCGCACGCCATCCGCCAGTCTGTCGAGCAGCGATACGGAGGGATCTCACTCTACATCAACGGCGCGATCGGCGCGGCCGAGATCATCGGCGATACCAACAACCGCAACAACGACCGGATACGCTTCGATGGTCGCGACTATCCGTTGAGCCGGACGAGCAACCGGCCGGTCTTCACCTTCGAGCGAATGGAAGCGATTGGGCGCGATGTCGCAAAGGCGGCAATCGCGGCGCTTGATCGTGGTGAGTGGAGCCGCTCGAGCCGGCTCGAACTTCGGAAGGCCGATCTGCACGGGCCGATGGACAATGCGGGTTATCAGTTTCTTGGGCGGATCGGTGTCTTCGATACCATGGTTCCTCCGGCCGATGGCAGTCCGTCACGATTCGAGACGACGATCTACGCGTTGACGCTTGGCGACTCGCAGATCGTCACAACCCCGGCGAACTCTTCCCGGAGGTCTTTTACGGTGTCGCAGCCAATGGCCGGAGCGATTGCCCGGCGGCAGACACCGGCGCTCCCCGCGAGCCGTCGATCCGTGACGCGATGACCGCACGCTACCGTTTCGTCTTTGGCCTCTGTCCGGACGAATTTGGGTATATCGTGCCGAAATATGACTGGCGACGTGAAGATGTCGACCTGAAAAAGATGGATGTCCGCAAGTCGCCCGATGCCTGTAAGGCGGCAGGCGTGACAGATCATTACCACGAGACCAACTCCGCCTCGCGCGAGCTGGCTCCGGCCTCGGCCTGCGTCACGGTCGCACTGCTTACCGGGAAGGCGCCGGCCGATGCGGCGTGCCGTGATATCGGTACATTTTCGGACTGGGCGGCGAAACTGGTCAAAACAGGAGCGAAAGGGAAGGATCAACGATGAGTGAAAACGGAATGATCGAGGTTCTGGTCAACGGCGAGCCGACACGGATCGGTGAGCCGGCGAGCCTCCTGATGCTGATCGAGCAGCTCGACCTGCCACGGCAGCGGATCGCGATCGAACACAACCTCGAGATCGTGTCGAAGACGAAGTGGGCCGAAACGGTCCTGCACGACGGCGACCGGCTCGAGATCGTCCATTTCGTCGGCGGCGGTTGAAGTTTTCGGGAGGGCTGAAGCCTTAGGCTTCAACCCTCCCGATCCCGGCAATTGTCACAGTACCAATTCAGGCTTAGGGGCGCGCCGGCGGAAGTGCCGGCATGGCCTCCCCGGCAAACCTTGGCAGCAGCTCGTCGCGGCTCGCGAGCAGGTACACCGCCGCGGCAATGATCGCCGCCGACTTCTTCACGTCATCCTCGACGATCCGTTCATAGGTATCGAGGTTGGTGTGCCAGGTGACGGTTCCATACTCGATCGGATCCTGACCGACACCGATGCCGGGCAGACCTGCCTGATTGAACGAGGTGTGGTCAGATCCGCCAAGCCCGCGACTCTTCGAGGCCGAGACTC
>JBEIMN010000428.1:0-3586 GCA_040378705.1 Acidobacteriota bacterium | reverse complement strand
GCGACGAATTCGAGACCGGCCAATATTGGCCGCATCGTTGTTGCGACGCTCAATTCGACCAGCGGTCAGCCCGGTAGCACGCCCGGCACGGCCGGCCCCCCCGGCTTGGCCAGTGGCGGGGCAGGTCGAAACGGTGCGCCAGCTTCGCTGGAGCCAGCTGGTCAACCTGGCTCGGTTGGTCAAATGGGCCAGGCAGCAGGGCGCAGCCGGACGGTAGTCTTTGTCCCCGCCAATATCGAGATGAAGATGAGGCTCACTTCGTCGATCAACACGAAATCGGACCACGAAGGGGGTCGCTTCACGGCGGTGGTTCTTGATCCGGGCGACTATGCTGACGGGACGGTGGAAGGCCATATTGCCGCGCTGAAGAGGTCAGGCAAGGCGACCGGCAAGACAGAGCTTTCTCTTGCGTTCGATACGCTCCGTCTTCGCGACGGGCGGACATTCCGGCTGGCGGGACAGGTTGTCCGCGTCTATGAGAGCGAAACCGTTCGGACGGTCGACGAAGAGGGGAATGTCCAGAGTGGCAGCCGGACAAAGGATACCGCAACGCGCGGAGTCGGCGGTGCGGCGATTGGAGCGATTATTGGCGCCATTACCGGTGGAGGCAAGGGGGCGGCAATCGGAGCGATAATAGGAGCCGGAGCAGGTGCCGGCTCAGTCTTCATCCAGGGCGACCGCGACCTGATTCTCGATCCGGGGACGGAGATTCTGATCCGCACCGCGGCGCCGGAGAGTGCAAACACAAGGTCCCAGGACAGGCCATAAGCAGATTGCAGGGAGGTGTGATGTCTGGAAATATCATTACTTTGCTGACCGATTTTGGGACGATGGACTACTTCGTTCCCGCCATGAAAGGTGTCATTCTGACGATCAACGCCGAAGCCCGGATCGTCGACCTGGCGCATGAAATACCCCCGCTTGATATCAGGAAGGGGTCTTTTGTGCTTGGAGCGAGCTACAAGGACTTCCCCGCCGGGACAATCCACGTTGCAGTTGTCGATCCGGGGGTTGGAACCGAGCGGCGTCCGATCATCGTCGAAACGGCGGACGCGCTCTTTGTCGGCCCCGACAACGGAATTTTCAGCCGAATCTACGAAAATGAGGATGGCTGGAAGGTCTACCGGATCGACCAGTCCGAGTATCAGCTTCCGAAGAGCAGTTCGACGTTTAACGGGCGTGACATTTTCGCGCCGGTCGCCGCGTGGCTGTCGCGCGGGATCGCGCCTGACCGGATCGGAGTGGAGATAAGTGACCCGGTTCGTCTGAACCCTCTTCGACCCGGTATCGATCTGCTGACCGGGCGGATCGTTGCGACAATCATCAACATCGACCGTTTTGGAAATTGCGTCACCAGTCTGACGCCGGACGATCTTCCGGTCGATGAAGTCGATGGTCAGGGGTTGCTGGTCGCCGGGTCGGTGATCGACCAATTCTGTGACTGTTTTGGGGCGGCACAATATCCGGAGCGGCCATTTGCCTATCCTGGCAGCGCCGGATATTGGGAGATTGCCTGCTGGTACGATTCGGCGGCCGATCGTCTCGGGATCAGAACGGGGGACCAGGTAGTGGTCGATTTCAGCCGGGGCGATCAATGAGGCTGATACGTTCGACGCTTCCACTCGCCGAGCGCGTTCTGGTTATGGGCATCCTCAATCTGACGCCAGACTCGTTCTCGGACGGTGGACAGTATCAGTTGCGGGCGATCGGGCGTGCGCTTGAACTGGAAGCCGCCGGTGCTGACATTCTCGACATTGGTGGTGAGTCGACTCGTCCGGGTGCGGTTCCGGTTCCGGTCGATGAGGAGCTCGCCCGTGTCGTTCCGGTCCTCGAGGGGTTGCGTGGGAAGATCGGGATTCCGATCTCGATCGATACGACAAAGAGCGGCGTCGCGCGCCGCGCAATCGAACTTGGAGCGGAGATCATCAACGATGTCAGTGGTCTGCGCTTTGATGAAGAGCTGGCGCGGGTGGCGGCCGGGACTGGTGCCGGACTGGTGCTCATGCATTCGCGCGGTAATCCGGCGACGATGCAGAATATCCCGCCGATGGTCGATCCGCTTCGAGAGGTGACGGAGGGGCTGGCCGGGGCGATCGGGATTGCCATCGGTTACGGAGTTGGAAAAGAGAAGATTATCGTCGATCCAGGAATAGGCTTTGGCAAGACGGCGGAGCAGAATCTGGAGCTGATCGGCAGTGTCGACCGGCTGGAACGCTCACTTGGGCGGCCGGTTCTGCTTGGAACCTCGCGCAAATCGTTCATCCGACTGACGCTCGACCGGTTGATCCCCGGGCGGAGATCGGACGAGACGGTCGACCGGCTGGCCGGAACGGCGGCGAGCCTTGTCGTCGGAATCCTGGGCGGGGCGCGGATACTTCGTGTTCACGATGTGCCAGAGGCCGTGGCAATTGTCAGACTGACGGAAGAGATGGTCAGATTTGGCGGGTTCTCGTGTTCGTCGCGGACTCAGATTTGAGCTTTTGAATTTGGGATTTTGATTTTGAAGAGGATTATGATCAGAAAGTTTCTCCTCACGCTGGTATCGTTTCTGCTGCTCGTTCCGGTCATTCCGGTCCTGCCGGCAGAGAAGATCGATGTTAAAAAGGTTCGTGAACTGCTTCGGCACCTCGGTGGAGCTGATTTCAGGTCTGAGCAGGTTCAGATTCGGAAGATCAGCAGTGGCATTGCCGGTGATGTCGTCGTCGAGGCACAGATCGAGACGGCGTATCGGGTTGTCCGGGATAAGAATGAGTGGCGAGTTGCCGACATACGGCTTGGAGATCGCCACTGGGAGTCGTTCGAGCTGATCGAGGAGGCTGTCCGACGCGAAAAGGTTCGTCGCACGCTTGGGTTGCTCGAAGAGGTGGGCGGTGCAATCGATGCTTATCGGGAGAGAGAAGGCAGGTATGTTGAGGCAGACCGGATCACGGTTCTCCTCGACGCCATTTCGCCGCGCTTTCTTACCACCCCGCATCGACTCGATCTGTGGGGAGAAGAGTTCGATTACAAGGGCAGTCTGACCGGGTTTCGACTGCGCTCGGCCGGACCTGACGGCAAATTCGGTACCGGCGATGACCTGGCCATTTCGGGTGGCGCCGGACGCTGAAGCCTTTAAGTCTTCGCCGCCGGCCATACAGCTTTTAGACCGGCAGCTGGCAGACTCGGACAGGCCCATTTTCAATGTAAATTTTTAATTTAAATATCGACAGGTATCAATTATGTTTCATCTGCTGTTTCAATCGCCAGCCGGACGAGAGGAATAAAATGGCCGAACAGATTTCAATTGAGCATCGAGAGGCTCTCGACAGATATTTCAGGTTTTCACGGACCGTAGTTCTTTTTCTGGTGCTGGCAATCGTGATGATGGTTGGTGGTGCGCGGTCGATGAAGGTGGAGGAGAACGGTTTTGCCTCCTACGCGATGATCCAGCCGCTCTACATTGGCGCGATCATCGTCGGGTTCATTGTGGTGATTGCCCGAAGGCTGTTGCTGTCGCCGCTGATTCTCGGCTCTTCGCGAGTAAAGGGGGTGGCGGCAGTGTTGCGAACGATGACGATCCTCTCGCTGGTGAGTGGTGCGGCAGCGG
>JBEIMN010000427.1:0-3588 GCA_040378705.1 Acidobacteriota bacterium | reverse complement strand
AGTCTCCCCCACGCTTTTCGATCAGCTTCTCAGTCATTGAATTTTGTTGTAGAGAAAATATTTATAGCCGACCCCGAGGCTCTTGAGCATCGTCGGTGGCAACGTATAAATAACCATCAGACTTGCCAGTCCGTGCGATATTCCAATGACATAGAGATTGGGTGCACGCTCGTAGATCCACGACCAGATAATCCCGCCAGTCAGGGTCAGAAACATCAGCATCAGGTTTGGAGCATGAATAAAGCTAAAAATCGACGCCGTCAGAAGGATCGACATCCATATCCGACCAGGTCCTCCTCCCGCCACTTCCCCGGTCAGCATAAACCTGATGCGGCGATAGATGAATCCCTGCAACAAATACTGCTGCACAATGCCGGACAGCGGCAGCAATAGCAGCTCCGCCGGCAGTTTCTCCAGTCGATGTTGTGACATTCCGCTCCAGCCAATCCAGACGAATATTGCCACCGATACCATCCCTGGCAACAGCGTCAAACCCAGTGCCCGGGCAAAATGGCTGAATGTCAGTCCGATTTCAGTCAAACCCTCTCCATGCAGACGGTGCGAGCCAATCATCAGCGCGACGGCCAGCAGCAGCGGAATGGCCATTATCCATCGCTGCCTTGGTAAGAACGGAACAATCCCCCAGGTCACCAGCAGCACCGAACTGACTACTGATAAGACCTCGAGTCCACTTCCTACGCGCGCTATTCCAGATGGTTGCATCTCTCCACACACCATTCCCAATCTAAATCAGCCATCAGGCAGCTCTCCGGGAATTATCTGACTTCCCCTTCGAGAATTACGAAGGCCGTCGCCTGCTTCGTTGCATGCGACAGCGAAACATGACATTTTGTCACCCCATATCGATCTCCCAGCTCTGCTGCTACACCATGAAATCTGAGCTGTGGTGCCCCACCGGCAATTGTCACGACCTCAATGTCAAGCCATCCAATTCCGGAAATTGGTCCGCAGCTGCCAAAGGCTTTCCTTGCCGCATCTTTTGCCGCAAAGCGTGCCGCATACCTCTCGCAACTTCGGACATATGACTCAGAATAGGCTATTTCCCCGGATGTGAATATCCGTTCTCGAAAACGATCCCCAAACTCTGCCAAAGAGTGCTCAATCCGATCGATATCGACGATGTCTGTTCCAATCCCGATTATCATCACGCTCAAAACTCTTTCCTGCTGATACGATAAGGCCACTAAGACTGAACTCTCAGATCGTTCGATCTTAACCACGAACTGCGCCAAAAAAGTCAGTATGTCCCGAATTACGCTGAACCACCAAGTATGTCCGGGTATCTCAATGACAATTTTTCGTTTGGTGGACAATATTGTGGGACAGGCATTGATCAATAGCTGGATATATTTCTTGCGTGAAAAATCGATATGGATCCGCTTGCTGTTCGGATGCAGGCGTTACATGAAGCCTACAACCTGATCGACTCAGATTTTGACTAAATGAAGTGTCAAGTAACGCGACATTGATTTCAATAGTTTGCTCCCAACACCTAAAAGTTTTTCTTAAAGTAATAAGAATACAGGTTTTGCAGAGTGCAGTTAATACCATTATTTGACAGAGACGTCGTCATTGGTGGTATATAGTTGGTTTCACGTCCCACGATCAGAGTTGTAATTTACATTGGAATGATTTCCCGAACGTGAAATTAAATGCTGTAAGTTTATTGAAAATTGATTAAATTTAAGACCAGGTGGTCAATTTGTTCATAAACAATCACTGTAAAAGTATGGGTCATCGGTTAGCATAATCGTGGATAAAAGATTGGTCAGGATTGAAGGCGGCGAAAATGTCAGATATAAGCCATTTTAAGACCCATTTTAAGATAAGAAACATTGCCGGCCTCGAATTGTTGGTTTGCGAACCGCTCGAATTGGCCGGGTTTGTTCATGCGTTTACAGGAAGAAGGGGCGGCGTAAGTCCTCTCCCGGCAGATGGATTGAATCTTGGAAATTTCAGTCAGGATAGTCGGGAAAATATCCAGGAGAACAGACGCCGACTCAAATCGGCACTCGGGATCAAGTCGTGGCCGTTGGCGACTCTCCGTCAAATTCACTCCGCCGATATCGTCGAACTTCCCACAAGGGAGTTGAATGAGTCTGAACCACAGGAGGGAGATGCGTTGCTGACGGATCTGCAGGAGATTGCTATTGGTGTGCAGACGGCTGATTGCCTTCCTGTTCTGCTTGCCGACCGGCGATCCGGCGCGGTTGCTGCGGTTCACGCCGGTTGGAGGGGAACGCTTGCCGGTATCGTCTCCAGTGTCGTTGGGCGGATGGAGCGACGGTTCAATACTCGTCCAGACGATATTATTGCCGTACTTGGGCCGGCAATTGGGTCGTGTTGTTTTGAAATTGGCGCGGAAGTTGTGACCCTTTTTCAGAATAGCTTTGTTGAGACCGACCAGCTTGTCTCGCGCCGGCAGGCTAATGGAAAAGCTAATTTCAATCTCAATCTGGCCAATCGAATTCAGCTCAGGCAGGCTGGTGTGGCTGACAATTCAGTCTTCGATTCCGATATCTGCACGGTTTGTCATAATGATAGATTCTTCAGTTATCGATTTGAACTTGGAGCGGAAAAACCCGTTGGCCGCCAGATGGCATTGATCGGGCTCGGGCTACCGAGCTGGATCGAGAGGAGCTCTCACGATGAAAAATAATCGAATCGGCCGCGTTGGCCTCGTTTTGATACTGGCAGGATTTTTAACGGTGGCCGTTAATCTTCAACCAGCGCTCGCCCAGACGGAGCCTGCACCAAATGTCCCGGCATTGCCGCAATCACAGGATGAGAAGGCGAAGGATTCGGCGGTTGACTCCGATGAAAACCTCCGACGGGCCATTCAGACTGCCGGTGGCAGCGAAGAGATGATCATCGTCAATCTCGAAGATTACCTGAAGAGGTACCCGCAAAGTGGCCGCCGACTCGAGATCGAGGAAGAGATCTATAAGTTGGCAATCAAGATTCGTGACCGCGACCGGACGATCACCTACGCTGAAAAGCAGCTCGAACGTAATCCCGCGGGGATCGAATTGCTGACAACAATTGTCTCGACTCTTCGGGTACGTAAGGGGAGCGGAGATATGACCAGAGCCCTCGACTATGCGGAGCGTCTGGTAAAGCAGTTTGAGAGCCTCATTGAGTCAAGCCGTAAACCGGGTCGTCTGAGTGCCGCGCAGTGGCAGGAGCAGAAAGACGAGGGGCGTGCCTCAGTCTACCTGGTTCGCGGACGTGTGCTGGCCGAAATCGGACAACTCGAAAAGGCAAAGAGTGACCTTCGCAAAAGCTTCGACCTGCTGCCACTGGCGGATGCCGCACTTGCCCTTTCCGAAGTTGCTGAAAATCAGCAGCGTCGGGAAGATGCACTCAATTATGCGCTCCAGGCTTTTGTCATCACCCTGGCCGGCGATAGGGAAGGTGGCGAGATAAAAGCACTTCGCCAGCGGCTCAGCAGCCTCTACGCTGCCAAAAATAAGAATGAGAGTGGCCTGGGTGACCTCGTTCTCCAAAGCTACGATAAATATATTAAGGAAAGGGATGAACGACTGGCGAGTCTCGAGGGGCCCAGCT
>JBEIMN010000426.1:0-3596 GCA_040378705.1 Acidobacteriota bacterium | reverse complement strand
GGGTTCGCCGTCGGCAATCTCAAGTCTTGGAGCCTGCCATTCGACATTATGGCCGGACTCTTTCTTGGCGGGGCGATTGTCTGGGCTTTTGTCGATCCCGACAGCTCAGTTGTCGATTAGCCAGTCGGCGCGCTGGCAGAACGAATTCTGATTCAACTAATACCAAAATTGAGGGAGACCGATTCCATGAACAAGTCTGTCAATAAGCCTGTCAATGTGATGACCCGGCGCGGGCTCAAACATCATCTGCTATTCGCATTCATATCCCTGTCAGTATCTGTTCTGATGATGGGCCTGATGATGGTTCCGGTTGCCGGCCAGGACCGGTTAAAGTCGATGCCGGGCTACGAGCAATTTCAGAAGATGAGCCGTGAGATTCCAGGTTCGATCAAGCCGGGGAGTCTGACGGTCAAGTGGATCGATGATGGAAAAGCGTTCGAGTATACACGGGAGGGCAAGAGCTTTCGGTATGACCTTGCGACGCGGACCTCGACCCCGACAGAGGGGAGTGGTGGTCCATCGACCGCGCCGAATGGATCGGCCGCGCCGAATGGATCGGGACGACGGGGTGGTCCGATGCGCGGCCGGCAGTATGATTCGGCCGTCTCGCCGGATGGGACACGGAAAGCCTTCTATCGGAATCGGAATCTCTGGCTAAGCAACGCCGACGGCAGCGGCGAGACGCCAATCACCACGGACGGAAACGAGCAGACGCGAATCAAATACGGCTCTGCGAGCTGGGTCTACGGTGAAGAGCTCTCACAGAATTCGGCGATGTGGTGGTCACCTGACAGCGGCAAAGTCGCCTTCTACCGCTTCGATGAAAGCCCGGTCACCAACTTCATCCTCCAGATGGATCAGACAAAGCTGGTCAGTAAGGCCGATGTCGAAGCCTATCCAAAGGCGGGCGCCCCAAATCCGATCGCCACCGTCCTCGTCTATGATCTCAAAACTGGCAAAACAACCGAGCTGGACGTGCGTGACGGCAGGCCATTCGACAATGACGTGCCTGGCCACTACGTCTATCGCATCAGCTGGGCAACCGACGGCAGCGGTGATCTTCTCGCACACCGGACCAACCGCCGCCAGAATGTTATGGAGATGATCGCCTGCCGAACTGAGACCGGTCGCTGCCGGGTGATCCTGCGCGAGGAGTGGCAACCAAGCTGGACGGACAATCTTCCGACGCTCCAGTTTCTGAAGGACGGGCGGCGCTTCATCTGGTCATCCGAACGAACCGGTTTCAAAAACTACTACCTGTACGATCTTGGCGGTGCAAAGCCGGTCACGCTGACCAGCCATGGCTTCGAGGTCGGCGGTGTGGTGCGGATCGACGAAGCGGGTGGAACGCTCTTCTATCAGGCGCGGAGCGGCGACAATCACATGAAGATGCAGCTCCACCGGGTCGGACTCGACGGCCGCAACGACCGCCGACTGACCAGCCCGGCCTTCAACCATACGGTCGATATCGCGCCGGATGGGCGCCACTTCATCGACATCGCACAGACTCACGACTCACCACCAGTGACCAGACTGATGGACAGCAATGGGCGCGAGGTCGAGACTCTTGCCAAAAGTGACACCTCGAAATACGATGAACTGGGGCTGAAACGTGTCGAACTCTTCACCTTCAAGTCCGCCGATGGACAGACAGATCTCCACGGACTGCTCCACTTCCCCTCCAATTTCGATCCGACAAAGAAGTATCCGCTGCTGGTCAGCGTCTATGCCGGACCGGCGACCAACGGCGCGCGTGAGACCTTCATGCTGCCACACGTCCTGACAGAGTACGGATTCCTGGTCGCCACGCTCGATTCACGCAGTGCTGCCGGTCGTGGAAAGAGGTTTCTCGACGCCATCTACCAGAAACTTGGGACAGTCGAGATCGACGATCAGGCGGCGGGCGTGAAATCGCTCGCGAGCCGCCCATACCTTGACCGGAATCGCGTCGGAATCTTCGGTACGTCTTATGGTGGCTACGCCTCTGCACTCGGCCTGCTTCGCCACCCTGACGTCTTCCAGGCCGCATCAGCATCCTCTGCGGTAACATCATGGCACCACTACGACACGATCTACACCGAGCGTTACATGTGGATTCCGCAGGAGAATGAGGCTGGCTACGAGGCGGGCAACGCCATGAAGCTTGCCGAAAAACTGAAGGGTCGGCTGATGATCTACTATGGAACCGCCGACAACAACGTCCACCCAAACAATGCCATGCAGTTGATCGCCGCGCTCCAGGCGGCCGGAAAGAGTTTCGATGTCCAGGTTGGTCCGGACATGGGCCATACCAGTATCCGCCAGGATCGGATGATGGAGTTCTTCATCGAAGCGCTCGGTACACGCTAGTCCGAGTCATCACACATCGAAATACTTGAGGGGATCGAGGAAATGCAGATCAAGTCGACCGCAATCATTGGAATGATCATGAGCACGCTCTTCGTGCTGTTCGGCAACGAACAGCACGCGACCGGGCAGAGCCTGCCGCGGGTAGTCCGGAGCGAGTTCATCTATGAGACAGCTCCCTTCCCTGAATGCCACGCCTCAACCCTCGCCGATACGCGAGAGGGTCTCGTCGCCGCCTGGTTTGGTGGAACGAAGGAGAAGAATCCTGATGTTGGAATCTGGGTTTCACGACTGGTCAAGGGTGGATGGACCGCTCCAGTCGAGGTTGCGAACGGAATCGAGTCGCCGACCAAACGCTATCCGACCTGGAACCCTGTCCTCTTCAACTCCGGCAAAGAGCTGATACTCTTTTACAAAGTCGGGCCAAGCCCGTCAACGTGGTGGGGGATGAAGATGACCTCGGTCGATGGTGGCCGAACCTGGTCGACACCGGTGCGGCTGCCGGATGGCATTGCCGGCCCGATCAAGAACAAACCGATCCTGCTTTCGAATGGCGAGCTTCTCTGCCCTTCCAGCACGGAGGACAAAGGCTGGCGCGCCCATTTCGAATTCACGCGCGATCTTGGCCGAACCTGGCATAAGACCGAACCGATCAATGACGGGAAGGAGTTCGGCATCACCCAGCCAACCGTCTTTATTCACGCTGGCAATCGGCTTCAGGCACTCTTCCGGAGCCGCCAGGGTCTCATCGTCGAATCGTGGTCGAACGATCAGGGACGAACCTGGAGCAGACTCGCCGCCACCTCCCTGCCCAATCCTAATTCGGGCATCGATGGCGTAACACTCCGTGATGGCCGCCACCTGCTGGTCTATAATCACGTCGTCACGCCAGCCGGCAAGTGGGGCGATCGCGCGCCACTCAATCTTGCCATCTCCAGTGATGGTCGCGAATGGAAAGAGGTCGCGATACTCGAGACCGGACCGGCGAATGCTGAATACTCCTACCCGGCAATCATTCAGGGCGAAGACGGCCGAGTCCACATCCTCTACACCTGGAACCGGAAGAAGATCAAACACGTCGTCGTTGAGATCAGGTAGTTTATGGAAGCACCGCGCCCTCCGGATTGAGTCCGGGCGAAGACTCAGACATACCTCAAGAAGGCGGGGGCAACGCCTCAAACAATGCGTTGCCCCCGCCTTCTGTTTTCCTGCTGACCTGCCCAGTTTGTTGAATTATCGTTCCCGCCTCC
>JBEIMN010000425.1:0-3596 GCA_040378705.1 Acidobacteriota bacterium | reverse complement strand
GGCGCGGGCGGTGCTGCCGCCATATTATCCGGACACCCCGCTGGTGAGGCGTGACTGGGCGCGATACCACGACAATATTACGGCGATGGATTACCAGGTGGCCGACATTCTGCGGCAGCTGACAGAGGATGGACTGGCTGATCGGACGATCGTCTTCTTTTGGGGGGACCACGGAAGGGGGCTGCCGCGGGGTAAGCGTAACGTCTATGATTCCGGGATAAGAGTTCCGCTGATCGTTCGCTGGCCGGGGAATCTTCAACCGGGGACAGTCAATGATGAGCTGGTCAGTCTGTTCGATCTCGGGCCGACGGCACTTTCGCTCGCCGGGGTCAGAATACCCTCGAACATGCAGGCGCAGGCGATCCTCGGTTTGCAGAAGGGAAGACCGCGCCAGTTCGCCTTTGCACACCGTGACCGGATGGATGAAGCTCATGACATGGTGCGTTCGGTGATCGATCGGCAGTACCACTACATCAGGAACTTTCATCCGGACAGAACGAACGCGCAGCACATCGAGTACCTCGAAGAGATGCCGACGATGAAGGAGCTGAGACGGCTTTTCAAGGATCATTTCAACGCGCTCGGGCCGGGTTATGGGAAGGCGCTCAATGCGGCGCAGCTTGCCTTCATGCTGCCGCGAAAGCCGGTCGAGGAGTTGTATGACGTGACGGTCGATCGTCACGAGGTCAGCAACCTCGCCTCCTCGCCAAAGCACAGGGCGATCCTGCTCCGGATGCGGGCGGCGCTTGGGCAGTGGCAGCGCGAGACGCGCGACCTCGGGAGTGTCCCGGAGGCCGAGTTGCGCGAGCGGATGCGCCCGGGTGGAGTCTGGCAGAAGCTTGCGCCACCGAAGATCAGCGTTGTCGGAGTCGGAGCCGTTTCGAAGGTGCGACTTTCGATTCCAGTGAGCGGCGCCGAGGGTGCCTCGATCGCCTATACGACTGAGAGTGGAGAACGGCCACACTGGCTTCTCTACAGCGGAGAGTTGACGCTCGATTCGACGAAGGTTCTGCGCGTCAAGGCCTGCCGGTTTGGTTATCTTGACAGCGATGAAGTAGTTTCAACCGTCTCCGTGCCAGTCCGGTAACTGACGCCGGGAGCGGCCGCACTCTCGGCGTTGCTGGTATATTTCTGCATTAGTTGCGGCCGGAGTTCACTCAGCCACTACCAATTATTCCGGCCAATCCCAATGGCCCGGCCAATCCCAATGGCCCAGCCACCCCAGAAAGACGATGGGAAAAGATGGTGCGTCGACAGGCGTTTCAGGCGCCGTGGGGCGAGGATGCTCCGCTGCTTCCGGCAGGGCTGTCGTTCTGTTTGGGGATATACGTTGCTTACCAGGTGCGCGAGTCGGTCTCGATATGGATCGGGTTGATGGTGCTCGCCTGGCTGGGCGCGCTGCTCTGCTATTGGTGGCGCGGGCGGAGTCTGGTGGCTCCCCTGTTGCCGCTGCTGGTGCCCCCACTCCTGGTGCTGGGATTTCTCTTTGCCGGGGGAGCCTGTCAGGCGTTGTCGCGAGCGGCTGGCGAGCGTGATTCATTGCGCGCGCTCTTCGAATGCGGGGAATTTCAGACATCGGAGCCGGTCGAGTTGTGGGGTGTTGTGGCGAGGGATCCCGAACTGGCGCCGGATCGAATCTATCTTCAGGTCGATGTCGAGCAGGCGCGTTCGCTGAAGCGTACGCATCGGGTGAGAGGTCGTGTCCGGATCGTTGTACCATTCAACGACGCGCGTTCACGGCTCGAGTACGATCGGCTGGCGATCCTCCACGGAGCGCGGCTGCGACTAATTGCACAATTGCGTTTACGGCGGCAGTACAGGAATCCCGGGGCACCGCCATTCGACGAGATACTGGAGAGTCAGGGGATCGTCGCGACCGGCTGGGTGAGGAGTCCGCTGCTGATCGAGAATCGTCTCGGGACGCCGGGTGGCGGACCGGCGGCGAGGCTTTTCGCGGTGCGGTCGATGGCGATACGAGAATTGCTGCGCCAATTCAGGCAGCCGGCGTCGGGGCTGCTGGTCGCGTCACTCTTTGGCAATCGGTATTTCCTTTCGCGGGATACGGCGGAGTCTTTCCGGGCCGGCGGGACATTTCATCTGCTGGTGATCTCCGGGATGCACATGGCGATCATCGGAGTGGCAGTATTGTCGGTACTGCGACGACTGGTCGATTCGCGATTGATGCAGTATGGCGTGGGGCTGGCGACAATATGGGGATATGGGGTGATGGTTGGAGCGGAGCCGTCGGTAACCCGGTCGATGGTTATGCTGACGCTGGCGCTGGCGGGCCAGTATCTTTACCGTCCGATCAATGGGGCGAACAGCATTGCGGGTGCGGCGATAATATTGCTGGCGTGGGAGCCACGCGATCTTTTCAATCCCGGGTTTCAGGTCTCGTTTCTGACGGTTGGGGTGATCGTTTTTCTGGTAGGACCACTGGCGGCGAGGCTGGGAGAGATCGGTCGCTGGCGACCGACGGTTCGAACCCCGTGGCCGCCGCGTTGCAGTCGTCAGCTCAGGTGGCTGGCTGAAATCCTCTATTGGGATGAGTGGGGGTTCCGCAGGGAGATGCGGCGTGAACGGATACGGTATCGGCTCTTCAAGGCGGGCGCGGCGCGCTGGCTTTCACGATCGAGAATCCAGCCGATCCTGCTCTGGGTGGCGCTGACCATGCTGACGACGATCGCTGTCCAGGTCGCGCTGCTGCCGATGATGGTCTCCGGCTTTCATCGAGTTTCGCTCCTCTCACCAGCCATCAATGTCGTCGAGGCGGTGCTGGTGACGATCCTCATGGCCGCTGGCGCACTCTATCTTGCGCTGAGGGTGATGACTGGCGAGTGGGCAATGGCGATGACGCCGCTGGTCGATCGGCTCGGAGATCTGACGGTTCGGGTCGGCGAGGTGATGGCCGGGTGGCCCGGCGGCGGATGGCGTGTTCCGGATTATGGCGCGCTGGCAGGTCGCCTCGACACGATCCACGGTCTGGCCATGATCGGGCTTGTATTGCTGATCGCCTCCTGGAATCCCCTGCGAAAAGGGGATCTCCCGTCGGACGCGCGGCGGCGGTTTTACGGGCGGCTGGCGACCGGGCTGACCCTTTGTGTGATCGTTGCCACTACCTGGATAATGGTCGTGCACCCGGGGACGCACGAATTCGAGCGGGGCCGGCTGGCGGTGACCTTTCTTGACGTTGGGCAGGGGGACGCGATGGTTGTCGCCTTTCCCGCTGGCAGCCTGATGATGCTTGACAGCGGAGGTGATCCGCAGTTTCGCCAGTCTGGGGAGTCGGGCCCCGGCGAGGAGCCCTTCATCGAGGATCGGCTCGGCATCGCCGAAGCGGCGGTCATGCCCTACCTCTGGCGGCGTGGTATCGCCCGGCTCGACCGAATCGTCGCCAGCCATGGCGACAGTGATCACGTCGGTGGATTTACCGAACTGGTCCGGAATATTGAGGTCGGCGAGGCGTGGCAGTCCGGCGGCGAGCAGGGGACTTTCACGCGGGCGATGCTTAAAGCCGGCGTGCCGGTCAGGATCGTTGCGACGGGTGAATGCTTCGAGTTCGAGGGGGTCATCGTTGAAGTTCTCTCAGCAGGTAT
>JBEIMN010000424.1:0-3601 GCA_040378705.1 Acidobacteriota bacterium | reverse complement strand
CTATTACTCCCGCCAGTTACTCCCGCTCAAGATTGAGACGCAGGAAATGGGTCGCACACGAGATGCACGGATCGTAATTTCGAACCGCCTGCTCGCAATGCCAGAGCAGCTTCTCTTCCTCGAGATCGATATACTTCGGCACGAAGTCACGCAGATCATCCTCGATCGTCTTCTGGTTCTGCGAAGTCGGCGGGACAATCTTCGCATCCAGAACCAGCCCCTTCTCGTCAACCTTGTAACGGTGATAACAGATCCCGCGCGGCGCCTCCGTACAGCCATATCCAACACCGGGCCGAACCTCATACTCAACCGTCGGCCGGTCCGGCATCTCGTAGCGATCGATGATCCGGATCGACTCCTCGATCGCCGTCAAGGCCTCGAGGCTGCGGACGATGATGCTCTGAAACGGATTGCGGACCACCTCACCAAGTCCGGCCGCGCGCGCCTCCTCCTTCACCAGCGGCGAGAGGCGATCATAGTTGAGATTGTACCGGGCAAGCGGTCCGACAAAATAAGGACCTCTCCCGACAATCACCGCCTGCAGCGCATTCGAATGCGCGACGTGCTCCTCCTGAAAAGTCTCATCAAACCCGGCGGGCGGAATGTCGAGCCCGCGATTGGAGATTATTCGCCCCTCCGCAATCGGATACTCATCCGCGTGGCGCAGCGCGACAAATTCATAGTCACGCTCGAACTCCGGAAATTGGAATGTCGCCGTCCAGCGAACCAGACTCCGTGCCGCCTCGAGCGCCCAGTCGAGCTCTGCCCGCAAAGCCGCCAGTTCGCGCCGCGTTGGTACACGGTAGAATCCACCAACCCGCAGATTGATCGGGTGAACCTCGCGCCCGCCAACGACCCGCAGAATCTCGTTGCCGAGCTTCTTCAGCCGCAGCGCCATCCGCACCGTCTCTGCCAGTTCGGGGCGATCCCGTGCCATCCGGATCGAATCCTCATACCCCAGAAAGTCTGGCGCATGCAGCATCGCAACGTGCAGAACGTGGCTCTCGATCCACTCGCCACAGTAGATCAGCCGACGCAGATCACGGAGCGGCCCCTCGACCTTCACCCCGAAGATATCCTCCATCGCCTGGATCGAGCCCATCTGGTAGGCGATCGGGCAGATCCCGCAGATCCGTGCCGTGATGTCCGGCACTTCACTGTAAAGCCTTCCCCGCAGAAGCGCCTCAAAGAAGCGTGGCGGCTCGAAGATCTGCAACTGCACTTCCGTCACCTTGCCGTCCTTCACCCTGATGTGCAGCGCACCCTCGCCCTCGACCCGCGCGAGATAGCCAACCTTGATCGTCTTACTTTTCATGCAGTTCGCTCTCCTTCCGGAATGGTTCGGCGGCGGCGGTAACCCCCCGCAAACGTCGGACCACCTCGTCAGGAGCCATCCCCCCGGCAAGCCACATCGCACTCAGTGATGGCGGATTCGGCGTCTCCATCGGTCCGAAACAACCGTAACAGCCGCGATTGTAGGAGGGACAGATCGCCCCACATCCGGCATGGACCACCGGCCCGAGGCAGGGCTCGCCGTGGGCAACCGTCACACAAACGTTGCCCCGCCGCTTGCACTCGAGACAGACACTGTAGCCCGGGGTCACTGGCTTGCGGCCGTGCAGAAAGGCACTAATCACCTCGACCAGCTGCATCTTGTTGATCGGACAGCCGTTCAGCTCGAAGTCGACAAAGACGTGCTCCGAGATCGGAGTCGACTTGCCAAGCGTGCTGATATACTCCGGCTTTGCGTAGACCAGCGGAATCAGTTCGTTGACATCCTTGAAATTTCGCAGCGCCTGGATCCCGCCAACGGTCGCGCACGCCCCGATCGTCACCAGATGCTTCGAGACCCGCCGGACGTGATGAATACGCTCCGCATCGTGCGCGGTCGAGATCGACCCCTCAACCAGCGAAAGATCGTATGGCCCCTTCACCATCGCTCGCGACGCCTCGGGAAAGTTGGCAATCTCAATCTCATCCGTCAGCGCCAGCAGCTCGTCTTCGCAGTCGAGCAGACTCAACTGACACCCGTCACACGACGAAAACTTCCACACCGCCAGCTTTGGCCGGTGCTTCGATCGCTCGGTCATCTCATACCTCCCGCCGGTTGAGGAGATGGCTGATCTCCGGATACGCATAGACCGGGCCATCCTTGCAGATGAAGGTCGGCCCAAACTGGCAATGGCCACAGAATCCCACCGCACACTTCATATTCCGCTCCATCGAAAGGAAGATGCTCTCTTCACCGACACCACGGCGCACGAGCTCCGCGACGGTATAGCGCATCATGACCTCCGGTCCGCAGATCATAGCCGTCGTCCGCAGCGGATCGAACGCCGCGCGCGGAATCATCCCTGTCACCAGCCCAACGCTTCCCCGCCAATCCTTCGTCGCCCGATCTACTGTGACATAGACATCCAGATCGAGCCTCGCCCGCCAGGACTCCAGCTCATGGCGGTAGAGGATGTCGGCCGGGCTGCGCGTCCCATAGAGCAGGACGATCCGCCCGTAATCTTCCCGATGATCGAGCAGATGGCAGATCGATGGCCGCAATGGCGCAAGCCCGATTCCGCCCGCGACCAGCACCACGTCGCGCCCGCGCGCCTCCTCGACCGGCCACGGCCTGCCATAGGGGCCACGCAACCCAATCACGTCCCCGCGTTTGAGCTGCTTCATCGCTCGCGTCACCGTCCCGACTGCACGCGTCGTATGAACCAGAACACTGCCATCTCCCGGATTGCCGCTGATCGAGATCGGGACCTCTCCCACTCCAAATACGTAGAGCATGTTGAACTGGCCCGGCCGAAACCGGGCCATATACCCCGCACTACCCCGTTCACCCGGCCCACCCGGCTCATGACTCACCAGCTCAAAGGTGAAGGTATCATGCGTATCCTGCCGCACCTTTCGGATCTCATACCGATGCGGAACCATCGGGTCCGAGAGATGCCCCAATCCGCCAGCCATTATCCCGACCGACCTCTTTGTCTCATCAAGTGGTGCTGCCATATAGATCCATCAACTGAACCCGGGTCGACTCCAGACGCCGCCCGATCAGGAACGCAAACCGTTTCAGTAGTTCATAGCCGAGGTCATGATCGACCTCACACTCTTCGCGAAGCTTTCGCCCATCGACCTCGACCGCCCGCACTGACTCAATGACACGCGCATCGAAGCGCCACTGATATGGCGGTATGAGCCACGACCAGCCGAGAATCTCGCCATCCTCGATCGTCTGAATCGTGTGGCTCCCCTGCCGTGGCGCGTAAATGTCGAGCGCCACCCGCCCCTCCCTGATCAGATAGAATCGATCGGCCGCTTCGCCGGCACGAAATATCGTCTGACCGGCCTCAAATTCGACCAGGGTCGCACACTCCGCAATCATCCGCATTGACCGCGCATCGAGCCCGGCGAAAAATGGATGACCGCCCAGCCACAGCTCCAGCTCCTCCATCATCTCACTCACCCCACTCATCCCACTCACCCCACTCACCCCACTCGTCTCACTCATCTGGGCTCCTTGATGGTATTCGAATTCGACTCGGCTCCGCTCTCCGTCGCCGGAACCTCCCGGATCGCACTGATCTCCGCTGTCAGATCG
>JBEIMN010000423.1:0-3615 GCA_040378705.1 Acidobacteriota bacterium | reverse complement strand
ATTGGATACATCTGATAGCTGTGAGTTCCGGGTGGCACATAGCCTGGAATAGTAATGTTCGACGTCCCGGCGAGTCCAAGCCGGTATTCCTCCGCAACCACATATCTCGCAGCATTGAATCTATCAAGTTTTTCAAGTTGCACGATACCCATTGCTGCCTGAAAATTGGACAATCTGAAATTTTGGCCGGAGACAACGGCATTTCTGTACCACTTTTGGGCGACACCATCTCGCGAATATGACGCCTTGGCAACGCCGTGAGCAACCCGCAACCTAAGCCAGGAATTGAAAGTGTCGTCATTGCAAGTGACCATTCCACCTTCACCGGTTGTAATGTTCTTTGTACTGTAGAAAGAGAAAATGCCCCAGCCAAAGCTGCCAACCTGGTGACCGTCAAGCTCGGCTCCGAGGCATTCGGCGGAATCCTCAATTACAGGCAGGTTATGCCTGGCTGCCAGTTCCATTATCTCAGTCATCTGACAGGGTCGACCAGCATAGTGGACAACCATTATGCCCCTGGTTCGTTCATTGATTGCCGGTTCAATGTCGCGGACCGACGTTAGTCCCGTCTCCCAATCAACGTCCACAAATCGAGGAGTCATCCCGGCACAGGCGATTGAGTTGGCAGATGCGACAAAGGTGAACGAGGGGACGATGATCTCACCCTCTCCGTATGTTTCGTAGATATATTGACAAGCAAGGTAAAGACCGGAAGTGCACGAATTGAGTGCTATTGCGTGCTTAACACCGATCTTTTTCGCAAATTTCACTTCAAACTCGGTCACCTGCGGACCATGCGAAAGAGCACCTTCCTTAAACACCTGTGCAATAGCGCGGAGTTCATCCGTGCCAACTGAAGGCTTGCAGAGTGGGACGTTATTACCCACCGTAGATGTCTTTCCATTCGCGGACATACTTGTCAACTCCTTCCTCTAGTGAATACTTCGGGTCATAACCCAGCAGATTTCGTGCCTTATCAATACAGAGCCCCCCGCGCATCGGCCTGACGAGTCCACCCATATGCTCATCGCCCATGTTTTCGATAATCTCAACATTGGGGTAATGCTTCTGAATGCACTTAGCAAGATCCAGAATGGTGCGACCTTCGCCCCTTGTAATATTAAAAACCTGATTGAGACTAGCTTCCTGAGTTGCGGCGAGGTAAAAACCTTCAGCCGTATCCTCGACGTAAGTAAAATCAAGCTTTTCATTTGGGTCATTGATTCGGAGTGCTTTACCCTTATGGGCATTTGTCAAAAAAATGCCGGTAACACGCATATTCGAATCGAGTGGCCCATAGACTGCGGATGGCCGGATGATTACGTATGGCAGGTTGAATTGCCGATTAAATGACTGAATTAATAGTTCAGCACCAAGCTTGATGGCTCCATACGGATCCTTCGGATTCTTTGGGGACTCTTCGTCCGGACTTTCAACCGTAAAATCCCCGTAGATCATGCTTGACGAAGAGAAGATATAGCGTTTTACGGGTTCGTAATCTTTGAGGGCCTCGAGGATATTGGCATTCAGCTGGTAGATTGAGTGAACCGCCTCTTCCGTATTTTTTTTGCAAATATCGGCAACTGAAGTTCCAGCGAGATTAACGACAACATCGGGCCTGAAATTGCGAACGATTCTCGCGACCTCTGCACCGTTCTGAGCACAATCAAGTCTGTAAAATCCGGACAACCCCGGCAATTGTCGCTTGTTTCTGAGCTCATAATGCTTCAGAAAAAGCTCGTACTGCTCGGGCTTGTACATATTGACGCCATCCAGACCGACTACTTCCCATCCATTTTGGATAAACTTCTGGCAGAGATAACCTCCAATAAACCCATGCGATCCGACAACAATAACTTTCATACAATCTCCCGTAAAATATCAGAAGGCCTTCTCATTCGTCATGACTTAATTTGAGAGCTGCCTGCTTAAATTGCCCAGGTCGTCCAGCGTGGAGACACTGGCAGCCCCAAATTGTAACGAATCACGGGGTTATGCTGCACCTGAAAGGACATATTGGAACCCCAAAAACCGATGATTGAACCAAAGCCCCGCTAACTCTCTATTTTCGAACCGCATTTTCCGTAGTGGAGGTGGCAGTCAGACCGTTCGCGAACGGTTCTGGACGCCCGAGGCTCCCGGAGCTTCGAGGTTTGATGAGGTCCGGAATTTGACGACTTTTATAGTTGAGGTTACCGAAAGATTTCGTCATTGGCTCAAGCCTGGCAATGATCGGGGTGTCAGGACTAATGACCTGATCCCACGCGAGTGGGAAGCGGGTAACCACAAGCGAGTCAGCGTCGAGCAATTGATCGAATTGGATATCAGCTGGAGCCATAATAATTCCGTGACAGCATAGCATAATGAACTTCAATCCATGAGCGATTAGGCTCCAATTTCATCAAAAGCACAATTTTTAACGATTTTCGACCTGGACACAAATGGAAAATGAGTCCTGATTGGGCAAGAATCCAAGTCTGAAAAATCAGCAGGTCTACTGATTTTTTAAACTCGTAAAGATCACCAGATCTCTTGGATGATGATTGGCCGGCTGATCGTGGAGTGAGCGTTTAACGGAATCGGATCTTCCGCTTTTCACCCGATCACTCATTTCTCATTTGAATAGAGGCTCTGTTCGACGATCGAGCAGATGAGATGTTCTACGGCGAGATGTGCCTCCTGAACGATCATGGTATCCCGATGTGGGATCCGGATTTCGACATCAGGACGATGATCTTTCATCCCGGCCTCTCCGGTCAGCGCAATCGTTCGCAGTCCCTGTTGCTGTGCAGTCTTCATTGCGCGGATTACATTCCTGGAACCGCCGCTGGTGGTAAGGCCCATCAGCACGTCGCCAGCTCGGCCAAGCGCCTCGACCTGGCGCTCAAATACTCCATCAAAACCGAAATCGTTGGAGTAGGCGGTCAGAATCGAAGAGTCCGTGGTGAGGGCAATTGCGGGCAGAGCCGGCCGCTTGAAGGACTGCGAGAGGACGCTGACAAATTCAGCGGCAAGGTGCTGGCAGTCAGCGGCGCTTCCACCGTTACCGCAGAGCAGCAGTTTCCCTCCCGATTGAAAGGATTCGGCAATCAGAGATGCAGCGCTGACGATTTCGGTTCGGCATTGAACGGCCGTTTCAAGCTTCGTCGCCGCACTGGCGCTCAGATGCTGGTCGACAAGTAGTCTATAGTCCATTAAACCTTCTGTTTTATCTGCAATCGTCATCAAGGAGCGATCTAATGATCTGCGCCGCCTCATTCAGATCAGCGACGACAAAGTCCGGAACTGACTGCCCGGGGGCTGCCGGATCGGTCGAAGCCCCGTAACCGGTTCTGGTCAGAAACGTCACGGCACCGACATTTCTGCCAAACTCGATGTCACTTGGCTTATCTCCGATCATAAAGCATTTTTTCGGATCGAAGGTAAGATCTTTGCGAGCCTCTTCGATCATCCCCGTGAGGGGTTTTCGGCATTGGCAGGAGTCTGAAGGGCGATGGGGGCAAAAGTAGATGCCATCGAGAGTGATACCGGCGGCTGATAGCATTGTCGAAAGTTTTCTGTTTACCGCGTCCACGGTATCGAGGTTGAAGTAGCCCAATCCGACTCCGGACTGAT
>JBEIMN010000422.1:0-3634 GCA_040378705.1 Acidobacteriota bacterium | reverse complement strand
TTCAGCCAGACAGGTTCAGCCAGACAGGTTCAGGAATAAGCGGACGGCGTCTGGTGTGCAGGGCCGTCCGCTTCCAATTAGTGGTTCAATTTTCACCGTTTTTTGGGGCTTTTCGGTTTTTGATGATCAGGCATTGACTGTTCGAATCTCGCGACCACGCGCCGTTACGGTTGCCAGTTCAGAGAGGTGACCGCTCCTGACAAGGACCGCGTCATTGAAGTTGTTGACCGTCGGGCAGACGTGGCGTGGGAGGATGTAGATCAGGTCGCCAATCGCCGGGAGTTCCACGCCGGTCGGTATCTCGATTGGGAGGTGCTCTTCGCTCGGCTTGCCCGGCTGCCAGTCTGTATGGCCGACGACGGCGCCGGTCGGTACCCCGGCATCGGCGGAGACTGCCTTGTGGCCCGCGTCGCAGGTGAAGATCCGTTCGCTTGGGTGGCTGACGATAGTGGAGAGAACGAGCGCCGCCGGGCGCAGTCCGTATTCACGTGGCAATTGGGCGAGGCTGGTGCAGTCAGAGTAGACGATCGTTCCCGGCGAGACGCGGTGAATGAAGCGCTGGTTGCGGAATCCATCGTAGGAGAGTGCGCACGGCAGAGACGGAGTGCCGGCGGAGATGACCTCAGGAAGGTTGAAGCCGGCCGCTTCGAGGCGGGCGATGATCTTCATCAGTTGATCGTAGCCACGGTGTGCGACGGCGTCGCGCTCAGCCAGCTCCAGGCCGCCCGTATGTCCGTCATAGTAATGCAGCCCCTGCAAACGCAGCCCGTGGCCACTGATTCGTTCGGCGAGGCCAACGATACCCTCGATATTATCCTGTCCGATTCCGGTTCGGTTCATCCCCGGATTGATGTCGATGAAGAGGTCGATCGATCTTCCCGGCCAGATGTCGATCTGCGCCTCGTTCTCGACGAGGACGGAGAAGCGAATGGTTGGATGCAGATCGATGATCTCGGCGACGCGCCGCGCGTTGGCGCCGACAACCGGATAGGCGACCAGGATGTCCTGTGCGCCGGCGTTACAGGCGGTGATCAGTTCGAGCGTCGTCGCGCACTTGAAGTTGACGACCCCGTGGTCGACAAGGCGGCGCATGACGAACTCGAGCTTGCTGGTCTTGATGTGCGGACGCCAGCGATTGGCGTCTCCGCCGAGCACGGCAAGCATCGCGGTGATGTTGGAATCGACGAGCTCGGGATAGATCAGCAGCGCCGGGGTCATCAACTGTCCGGCCTCGGCAAGGCGATATGGTTCATCGGTGACGATGGTGTAGTTTGATTGCGTCAGGTCGATCATAGTCAGAAAATCTCCCGGTAAAATATAGATTACTATTCGATGAATGTTTGCGCTTCGGCGAGCGTTGGGACCTGTCCGTCCCAGATCTTCAGCAGACCGCCATCGTTGACGAGGAGCAGTCGGGGTGGTTGGCCGCGTTCAAAGAGTTTACGGAAGTTGTCGAAGCTGACACGCCCGAGCGGAAATTCGGCCTTGAACCTGGCGATGAAGCTGCTGACATCCTCCGGACTGTTGGAGCAGAGGGCAACGAGCGGAACGCCCAGTGGTTCGAGTTCACGGTGGAGGCGGTTGAGTTCCGGAACGCTTGCCTGGCAGTGCTCGCACCCGGTGTCGATGAGGACGACGATTCGCCGGCCCTTGTTGACGCTGAGCGGAAGTCCGCTGACCTCGATGCCGGCGAAGAGGTCGGGCTGGGTGGCGACGGACTTAAGACGCTGGAGCGGGTCGTCGGACTGGCGCGCGCTGTTGCTGGCATAGACGGTGACGGATAGTCCGATGAGGACCGATAGCGCGACGGTCGCCGGTCGCCATCGGGAGAATCCGCCATGTTCGTGCCGGTGGAGCCACCAGGCAAGGCCAATCGCGGCGAGCATGGCCAGATCCTCTGTGAAGGCCTCGGCGGGAGTTCGCTTGACCCACGAACCGAAGCAGCCGCAATCCTCTGTCGAGCCGCTATACCAGGCCCAGCCGAGTGTGATCAGAAAGCCGAAGAGCATGATCGCGGCGATCGGGACCGACCAGCGCCGACGGTAGCCGACGATCAGCGCTGTCCCAAGTGCGATCTCGGCGACGATCATGACCCAGGCGACCAGTTTGATCAGTCCGGGCGCTGTCAGAATCTGATAGTCGCCAATCTGCCGAATGAAGTCGAGTGGCTCCCAGGCTTTGAGTCCACCGGCGACGATGAAGACCATTCCGATGATGATTTCAATTGTTCGGGCCACATAGAGACGCCAATTGTCAGTCATATCTGTTCTCCCTCCTCAGTACATAAACAGGATTATCATATTTCAAGTCGACCGGTTATGAAAATGGTCGGCATCGAGCGTGAGGCTGAGATTTTGTCTGAGTCGCCGGTATCGGGTGACTGATTCCTGTCAAAATCGGTTGAAATATGAGATCTTAAATCCTTATTACACATCAGAAATATTCTCGGACAATCTTTGACTGGGAGGTCGCCGCGATGTCGTGGATCCGCAGGAATGCTCTTCGAGCCGTACTTTTTTCAACCGTCATTCTTGGACTGTCGTTGCTGGCAATGGCCATTGGTCGCAGAGTTTGGGCGCAGCAGCCTGCCCCCCAGCCGGCCGTGCAACAGTCCCAACAGTCCCAACAGTCCCAAAAGTCCCCAACGTCATGGTTTCAGGGGTTGCGCTACCGTTCGATCGGGCCGGCGCGAGGCGGGAGAGTGACGGCGGTCGCCGGGCATCGTCGAGAGCCGCAGACCTACTATCTCGGGGCGACGGGGGGCGGAGTCTGGAAGACGACCGACGCCGGGCAGAACTGGGCGAACATCTCCGACGGCTATTTCGAGACCTCCTCGATCGGGGCGATTGCGGTTGCAGACTCCGATCCGAATGTAATCTATGTTGGGACGGGGAGTGCGGCGATCCGCAGCAATGTCATTCGGGGGCTGGGAGTCTGGAGATCGACCGATGGTGGAAAGACGTGGCGACACGTCGGCTTGCGGGGCGCGGGGCAGATCGGCGCGATCCGTATCCATCCACGGCAACCGCTGATCGCCTATGTCGCGGTACTCGGCCAGCCATTTGGCCCGAGCGATGAGCGGGGTGTCTTTCGGACGATGGATGGCGGAGAAAGCTGGCAAAAGGTGCTCTTCATCGACCGACAGACGGGGGTGGTCTCGCTGGCGATGAATCCGGCCAATCCGGAGGAGATTTATGCCGGAGCCTGGCAGGCAGAGCGGCGACCATGGACGATTCTCAGCGGCGGGCCGGCGACGAAGACCGGCATCTATAAAACCACCAACGGCGGGAATACGTGGACCCATTTGACGAAGGGATTGCCAACGGGACTGATCGGTAAGGTCGACGTCGATTTGTGCTACACCGCGCCGCAGCACATCTACGCTATCCTCGAGGCCAATGGGGAAGCCAATGGGGAAGCCAATGGGGACTCCAATGGGGAGGCCGCTGGCGGCGGGAGCGGGGTCTATCGTTCAACCGATTCCGGTGCGAGCTGGCAGGGGGTCAGCAAGGAGGCGGGGCTCGTCTCGCGGCCATTTTACTATACCTACATCGATGGCGATCCGCGCGATCCGGAGGTAGTCTGGGTCAACAACCTCTCGCTCTGGCGGTCGGCCGATGGTGGGAAGAGTTTC
>JBEIMN010000421.1:0-3638 GCA_040378705.1 Acidobacteriota bacterium | reverse complement strand
CCCATCTCATCCAGGACACGGGCGATGATCGTCGCCTTGCCGGTCGGAAGCCCGGTTGATGGTACGGCGATCACCAACTGCCCGGGGCTCGCCTGTTTGATCTCGGCGACCACCGCCGGCAGGCTCTGCACGCCCGATACAAACCGAACCGAATTCAGCTTTGCATTCGGATTGAATCCGGTGCCGTTGATCGTCACCTGGGAACGTGGCGGGCCCTGGCTTGGAGTCAATCCGCTCAACTTTGGAATTGGTATCGTCTTCTGCAAGATCGTCAGCCCGACCGGTGCGCTTGGGTCGGAGAGGACGCCGGTCTTCGTATCGACTACCGCGACATCGACCGTCACCGCTCCGGCACCGACTTTGGGTAACCTGATCTGGAGAGCGGCCTTGTTCGAAGCATCCCTGACGACACGGATCTCCGAGGGTGGCAGATAGGTCAGGAGCTGCCCATTCCGGTAAAAAGAGACGTAATGATGCATGGCGACGTTGCTGAAACCGTTTCCGGTGATGATCGCGACCGACCCCTCCGGCGCCGATGTCGGGCTGATTCCGGTCAGTGTCGGTCCGGGTTGTGAGACCGAGACGGCCGCCGCGCCGTCGACCGTTGCACCATTGAGCAGTGTGACCGCCTCGATCAGGGAGTTTCCTGTCCCCGTGGGCGTCGCCGTGAAACTGGTCGTCGTCTTGCCCGCCGGAATCGTGACCGATACCGGGACGGAGGCGACACCCGGATTGACGCTCAACAGGTTGATCACGAGCCCGCGAGTCGGTGCCGGCTGGGTGAGCGTGATACTGATCGTCGTCGCCTTCGATCCGGCCGTCAGATCGAGCGCGAGCGGCCACATGACCAGTCCTGGCTGATTGGTCGAACTGAGCGCGATCTGACCGACATTGGTGATTCCACCCTTGACCGAAGCCGTCTGACTCGAAGTTCCGCGAGGTGGCGTCCCAAACTGCTGCGGAACGACCGCCTCGACCTGGACTGAGGCTCCCGCAACCGTGGCGACATCAGGCAGGCTGAAGCCGCCATTCTGATCGCTGATCGTCGCCCGTCCGTTGACCGTCACCTTGCTTCCGGCAACCGGATTGCCGCTGCTGTCGATGACACGGCCCGTAACCGTCGTCACGCTGCTCGTCACGGCGGCGAGCCAGAAACCTCCGGCATCGACCACCCGGCCATCCGAAACGACCTGCATGCGGTTGGATGAGACTATTCCCGCTCCACGCTTCACAAAGACTCCCGCCGTCGAGTCGTAACGGTAAAGATCGACCCGACTGCCTGCTGCGAGTCCGGTCGCATCAGGGTTCGGAAAAGTGATCGATGCGCCCGGCGAGAAGCTTGCTCCAATCGGCGTGATCTGCGCGATCATCGAGGAGTAGACTCCGGTCGGCAACACGATCCCGGGCAGCCGTGACTTCTCGATCACCGTCACCTGCAACGTCCCTGTCGAACGACCGTCCGGAAACTTGACCACAGTCGTCACCGGAACATCGAGTGTCACGCCGCGATCGGATATCTGCGTTGAGCCTGCCTGCGGCGCCAACTGCTCCCGAACCGCCGCCTCGAGCAGCTTCGACTCAACCTCATTCTGCTCTCTCCCAATCAGACTGCCAGATCCAGCAGATCCACCACCACCCAGGCCATTCAGTATCGCGGTCAGCGCCGTTCCGCTCTCGCCACTCGTCGCCGTTCCGACATTGCCGCTTCCGCCACTAATCTGCTGCAGGCTGATTGGCTGTGCAACCTGGTTGTCGCGGTCGGCCCGCGCCGTCATTTTGAGTGTCACCGATGGAAATGGCGGCGTCGAAACATTGGTCCCGCCGTCGATCTCGACCAGCGACACGCCGTCAGGTATGTCCGACAGGACAAATGTCCCCTGTGGATTGGTCCGGACGCTGGTGTTGGTTCCGGCCAACCTGACCGTCACGTCGTTGAGCGGAGCTGGTGATGATGTCGAGCTTCCCGTCGACTGGACGATGCCGCTGATCGAGGTCTTTATCCTGAACGCGCTTCCGCTTCGTGCCTCGACCCCCTTCGATTGAATCACCACCTGGCCGGACTCTGCCCCGAAGGGAACGATCACCGTCAATTGCGACGCCGAAGCGGAGATGACACGCGCCTGCGCTCCACCAAACCGGACGATGTTCTCGTTTGTCACCGCCGAGAATCCATTACCGTCGATCGATATCGTCTCACCGGCAACCACCGGGGCACTGACACTGAACCCGCTGATCGACAGCGTGCTGCTCGATGTCCCGGCAAGGTTGAGCGTGATCGCGTTCGATGAGACTCCGTTGACGACGGCTGTCAGGTCGACCAGCCCGCTCCCCTTCAAAGAGACCGGCAACCGGACGTTTATCTGGTCGAGTCCCGTAAAGCCCGGCGCTGGTCCCGAATACTCGACCGGCGTCTCGACTCCTCCGATCACTATCCGTACCGTCCCGGCCACCGCATTGCGGATCCCGGTTCCATACAGGATCAGAAAGGCCGGATATTGTGCCGTCCCAACATCGATCGGCGCCGGTATCAGCCTGCCCGGATTGACCGGATCGGCGCTGAACGGAAGCGTTGAATCAAAAGCGAACTGGCCACTCAGGTTGATTCGTCCGGTCAAACCTGCCGGCGCTCCTGTACCACTCGCGTCCGCCGTAAAGATCGATGGCGCGGTCGGCGCGATCCTCACCGTCCCACGTGAGACAATCTCATCCCCATTCGGTTGTATCGCCGTCACGACAACCTCTGGCTCTCCATCGGCCAGACCTGCCGGCAGCAGATAGTTGATCTGACCGGCTGAGACGAAGAAGATCTGCGCCGGAACACCGTTGACCGTCACTGTCGTGTTGAGCAGGCTCGTTGGCAATGGCTGCGTCGAGGCCGCGAGTGTTCCCGTCGCCAGCAGCGTCCCAAAGGCCGCAACGATCGAGCCAGGCGCCAGCGGCGACTGACCGCCAGCATAGCTCGCCGCCGAGACAGTTGTGACCGGGACACTGTTCTGTATCGATACCGCCGCCCGAACGCCATTTGAACGGTGGGCCAATCTTCCACCAAGGCTCCCAAGCCCGATCAACCCGATACCAATTACCAGCAACCTCAGAAACTTCCCATTCAACCCCGTCGATCTTTTCATTTCAACGCCCCATATTCATTAATCAGTGTTCTACGATCAGCCGTCTGACCATCTGAAAAGCGAGCCTTATGATGACACATCATCTGTTGATGTTCGCCATCTTCGTTCGAAAAATTTCGTAATTACACGCCCGGTTTCTGCACAAGCGAGGAAAGTCGGGGAAGAGGGGGGAGGGAAAATTAGAAGTCTGCCGACGGTGTACTGGTGAGTAGGTACAAAATTTCTGACCGCTCCCGAGATTCCGATGAGGCTTGAGGTTTTAAGCCCCGCTGCGTTAAACTGCAGGCTCCGATAGACGATTTTCTTCCTCGATTTGTCTGACATACTGCCAGTTTCGTTGATTAAAATCCGGATCAGCTTAGACTTGGTTTTGGGCCGGTTCGGATTGGTTCGGGCCGGTGTGGGCCGGTGTGGGCCGGTTCGAATTGGTTTGGTACCGGCTGAACCCGATTAAGCGGCAGGGTAGTCTGACCAGTTCCGAGCCTGAAAATAAACCTGAAATCGAACCTG
>JBEIMN010000420.1:0-3647 GCA_040378705.1 Acidobacteriota bacterium | reverse complement strand
TGCGTCAATTGGAAGAAGAGTGCAAGCATGCGTCAATCATACACCAACGTCCCGACCATCATCGCGCTGCTGATCTTTATCATCGCCGGCGCCGGCATCTACACCGCAACGGCCGGAGGGCCGCAGTTCTGGCGGATCGACAACTTCCAGGAGGGTGAGAAGTCAGACCTGCGCGGACTGACCGTCGAAGCGAACGGATCGCTGACGCTTGCCCCGACTGTATCCGAGGTCTTCGATACGAAACAGGCCTACATCTGGTCGGTGGCGGCTGATGGTGCTGGCAACATCTACCTTGGCACGGGGAACGAGGGACGAGTCTATCGTGTCGATTCGACCGGGAAGGGTGCACTCTTCTACCAGTCGACCGAGGTGAGCGTTATGGCGCTCGCCACTGATGCGGCGGGAAATATCTATGCCGGGACCTCGCCGGAGGGGAAGGTCTATCGAATCACCCCCGGCGGCGAGTCGAAGGTCTTCTTTGAGCCGAAGTCGAAATACATCTGGGGACTGGCCTTCGATCGGCAGGGAAGACTGCTGGTCGCGACCGGAGACCGTGGCGTCCTCTACCGCGTCGCTCCCGACGGTACCGGGACGACACTTGCGACGATCAGCCAGTCCAATCTGACGGCGCTGCGGGTTGACGAGGCCGGCAACGCGATCGTCGGAACCGATCCGGGGGGGATGGTCGTCCGGGTCACGCCCGAGGGCAGGGTCTTCACCCTCTTCGATTCCGACCAGCGCGAGATTCATGATCTGGCAGTGGGGCGTGACGGGGCAATATACGCGCTGGCACTGGCAGAGTCAGCGGGAAGTGGCGCGAGCAGCGCGGCCGCACCAGCCTCGACCTCGGCTCAACCCGCGGCGGCGTCATTTGAAGGGAATGTGACGGTTGTCCTGAGTGATATCCAGGTGATCGATTCACCGGCGGGCGGTGCCGTGACCGCGCCAGGCGCTGGCAACAGCCAGATGAAGAGCCTCCTCTACCAGATCGATCCCAACGGCGCGGCGCAACCGCTCTGGGAGTCGCGCGAGGCGGTCGCCTTCGCCCTGTCGGCACGCGAAGACGGGGGGCTGCTGATTGGCACTGGCCAGAAGGGGCGGATTCTTGCCATTCGTCCCGACCGGCAGTCGTCACCGACAGGCTTCACCAGCATCCTCGCCAATCTGCCGGAGGGGCAGGTCGCAAGGTTGATCCGCGCCGGTGATCGCCTTTACGCCGCATCCTCCAATCTTGGCAAGCTGTTTGCGATTGGGACCTCGGGCGCGGCTGGAAGTGGCGAAGGGACGATTACATCAAAGGTTCACGATTCGTCGCATCATGCTTCGTGGGGGCGTCTCGACTGGACGGGTGAGGGCCGGATAGAGTTTCAGACCCGGAGCGGTAACACGGCCGATCCCGACCAGACGTGGAGTGAATGGTCGAAACCGATCACCCCGAATGACGGGAAAGAGTCCGCGAGGGTGAGTGGGGGGCGGATCGAGAGCCAGCCGGCACGCTACCTGCAATGGCGTGCGACACTGCGCCGCGCCGGAACCGATGCGGTGCCACGCCTGCGTGAGGTGACAATCTCCTACCTGCCGCGCAACCTTGCCCCGCGCCTGACGACACTCACCGCCCTGCCGGTCGGGGTCTCGCTCCAGCCGGCGCCGCAGCAACCAATCGAAGGAGTCACCAGCTCGCTCCAGGCAGAGGCCGCCTCGATTACCGGTGTCGTCGCCATGCCGCCGCGTCGCGTCTTTCAGCAGGGAGCCGTCTCGCTGCAGTGGCAGGCAGAGGATCGCAACAGCGATCAACTCGAGTACTCCGTCCATTACCGCGCCGCCTCCGCCGCCGAATTCTATCCGCTGCGGACCGGACTTCGTGAAAATTATCTGACCATCGAATCGAGGGATCTTCCCGATGGCCGCTATGTCTTCAAAGTCACGGCGACCGATCGCCTCTCCAATCCGGCCAGCCTTGCTCTTGTCGGTGAGAGGGAGACAGAGCCGATCTTTATCGACAACAGCCCACCGCAGGTCACCATCACGCCACCAGCCATCAACGGCCAGCAGGCGACTCTTAACGTCACCGCGACCGATGCGACCTCGACCATTCGCCGTGCAGAGTACCAGCTCGATGGTGGTCAGTGGCTCCCCGTTTTCCCGCTCGACGGGCTCGCAGACTCACGACAGGAGCAGTTCTCGATCCGGATCGATCTTCCGGACTCGCGGCCACACCTGATTGCGGTGCGCCTCTTCGATGCCAACTCCAATATTGGTGGCGCGGTGACCACCGCACAGTCCCGGCCGCCGGCTTCAAAATAGAGTGAATTATGATTGAACGATACCTGATGGCGACACTTCTCCCCTTCCTGATCTGTCTTTTCGCCGCCGCGCACGGCGCAGCGCAGACCATCCCCAATCGTGGACTGACGGCCGTCGATCTCGAAACCGCACGCGCGCTGACACTCGAAGTCGGTGGCGCCACGGCTGAGCTGGTCTATGCCAATCGCTTCGATGTCGTTGCCCGCGGTGAGTTCGACTCACTGCTCGTCGTCTACTCCAAACCCGGTGATCAGGCCGGCAGCTGCTATGCTTTCATCGAGCGAAATGGTCAGCGGCTGATCCTCGCCCCCAATACTGACGGCCGCCTTCTTCCACGGGGCGATTCGTTTCGACGAGTCGGGCTCCAGCGGCGCCCGTCCGGTTCCGCTGTCCTTCGCATCATTAGTGCATTCACAGATCCGGCCAATGGCGTCTCGCGGCGCAATCTCGATTTTCAGTTCAATGGGACAGACTTTGCGCTCATCGCGCAGTCGACCGCGATCGGTGCGCCCTGAGCCGGCAAATTACTTCCGATCTATTTTTTGGGACACCTGTTCGGGCTGGTTGAGACTCTCTTCCGGCCCGTTCTCTTTTTTGCCGTGATCCGATCGATTGTCGCCTTTTTCATTTGAGTTCTGAAGTATGCAGGGTGGCGGTTATTTTGTTGAAAAAAAACTTAGAGGTAGGCATGTGAAAATAGTTGACAGTCTTACGCTCAAGTTTTATATTGCGTTTGTGCTTAGAAGTTCTGAATTGGGCACGTGAGAAGGAGGCGGCTCCCACTGGCATCACGATTTTGCCCGGGGAGACCCCGTTAAACAGGATTCTGGCTGTGAGCCGGAGATTTGAATTTTGAATCGGGATAAATCACGTTGAAGAAGAGGGAGGTCGAGTTATGTTGTGGCAGATCGAGCGAGATCCATTTGTGAAGTTGCGTGGAGCGGGAAGTCCGGGGCTTGAGAGGGATCTGAACCATCTCTTCAGGGTTGGTTTCGGTCCGGGAGTCTCGAAGCGCGCAGAGGTGACCGGAAGTCAGGTTAGCGCGAAACGTGAGGATGGACCAGGGTGGATGCCGAGTGTCGACATCAGCGAAAATGAGCAGGCGATCGTGCTTGAAGCGGACCTGCCGGGTTTGAGTGCGGGGGATTTCAAGCTCTCGGTCGATAACCAGATCCTGACATTGAGTGGTGAGCGACGACGGCCGCAGGAACCTCAGGAACCTCAGGAACCTCAGGAACCTCAGGAAGTGGAACGCGCGGGAGCCAGCCATTTTCAGCGCGTTGAGCGGAAGTATGGATCGTTCAGGCGGAGTTTTACCCTCCCACCGACGGTCAGTATCGAGC
>JBEIMN010000419.1:0-3647 GCA_040378705.1 Acidobacteriota bacterium | reverse complement strand
GGGGGGGCTCGTCAGACATGCGGGTCAGAAGACCGATTGTAGGGGCGGTTCGCGAACTGCCCCTGCACCAGGGGCGTGGATTCAGCCAGCGTACATTATTTACCCTGATCATCAACGTGATCATGCTGGTCGACAAACGCTATCGTCGAATCAATCAATGCGACGATTCAGAAGATCAAGGTGCGGCCTTGTGGATTTAAGAATAGCGTAAGATTCAAGACTGCAACCCTGTTCCGCAGGGAATGGCTCTGTCATTACTCGCCTCAAAAGGCTCTCTGAGGATTAGTCCACACTGACCCCGGAAGCCACAAAAATTGAGCCGTGAGTGGTTGTTGATCCTGCATTCATCGCAGAACTAACGGCAGCACTCACGGCTTTTTTTGACAGCAACGATAAGTTTAACGTTTTTACGAATGGGGATGGTGGGAATCGAACCCACACTACCTTACGGTAACGGGTTTTTGAGACCCGCGCGTCTACCAATTCCGCCACGTCCCCTGACTCCAAGCGAAACGCGATTATACGAGCCTCCCCGTGGATGGTCAAGTATTAGCAGTCTGGCTGCCGCGATCGCACGATTACCGGCGGCTATACTTGCACGAGGCTGGTTGTTGATCGCTATCTGACGAGTACCTTCAGAAAATTTAGTTTCCCGACCTGGAGTTGAAACTCTGCGCCCGAAGGCGTCTCGACCTCGGTCGCAGCGTCGGCGACGCGTTCGCCATTGAGTCGAACGCCACCCTGGGTGACGAGTCGGCGTGCCTCGGCCTTTGATGGAGCGAGGGCGGTCGCGACGAGCAGGTCAGCGATCCGCGTCTTTGGGCCGCTGGCGGTAAGTTCAAAGGTCTTTACATCGCTTGGCGCCTGATGCTGGCGAAAGCGACGAATGAACTCGGCCTCTGCCTGATCGGCCGCTGACTGGGAATGGAAGTCGGCAACGATCTTTTTCGCGAGATTCGATTTGAGATCACGCGGATGGGCGGCGCCACTCTCGACATCGCGCTTCAGCTTCGCGATCTCGACCGGGGTGAGGTCGGTGACCAGATCGTAATAACGCCACATCAGCTCATCGGAGATCGACATGGCCTTGCCGTAGATGTCATCAGCCGACTCCGTGATCCCAATATAGTTGTTAAGGCTCTTCGACATCTTGTTGACGCCATCGAGACCTTCGAGGAGTGGAGTGGTCATGATCATCTGCGGCTCGACACCGTAGGCACGCTGAATTTCTCGTGCCATGAGCAGATTGAACTTCTGGTCGGTACCGCCGAGTTCGACATCGGCGCGGAGGGCGACGGAGTCGTAACCCTGGACGAGGGGATAGAGCATTTCGTGGACGCTGATCGGGATGCCGCCAGCGAAGCGCTTCGAGAAGTCGTCACGTTCCATCATCTGGGCGACGGTCACCTTGGCGGTGAGGCGGATGAACTCTTCCGGGGTGAAGGCGTTCATCCATTTCGCGTTGAAGTCGATGATCGTCTTCTCGGGGTCGAGGAGCTTGAAGATCTGCTCCTTGTAGGTTTCAGCATTTGCGTTGATCTGTTCCCGAGTGAGCGGTGGCCGGGTCGTGTTGCGTCCGGTCGGGTCACCGATCAGGGCGGTGAAGTCCCCGATCAGGAAGATCACGTCATGTCCGAGTTGCTGGAAATGGCGCATCTTTCTGATGAGTACGGTGTGACCGAGATGGAGATCGGGTGCGGTCGGATCGAATCCGGCCTTGATCCGCAGGCGGGTTCCCCTGGCAGCGGATCGCTCGAGCTTCTTTGCCAGTTCCTCCTGCGGAATAACGTCGACCGCTCCCTTGGTCAGATAGCTTATCTGTTCTTGCAGTGTCATACGCGGGTATTATCGTCTCCCACTCTCTCAAGTTTTTTGTGGACCAGATTGCGAAACTCGGCGATCTGCCGGTCATCGGCAAAGGCCCGTTTGGGGAAGAGGCTGATCGCCTTCTTCGCATAGACGAAGATAAAGCTATCGGGCGTCTCCAGAAACCCCTGATAATACTTCCAATCGAGATGGGATTCCACTCGTCCCATAATAAAATGGATCTCCTGATCGACAAAGGTGAAGGTCGCATTCGACCGGTAGAACGGTTCACCCGCCCATTTGAGTCTGGTCACGAATTGTCGGAGCGGGCGCGCTCCAAATATGATGGCGAGGCCGAAGATGAAGATCGGAATCGTCAGGAGATTGAGGTTGTCGATGAAGAACCAGGCTGCACCGCTCGTGACCAGAAGTCCACCGACCACTTTTTCCGGTGCAATGGTGTAGCGGTTGGCCCGAAGAGTTTCAGTGGCGGCAAAATACTCCCGCCAGTCGAGTTGAAAATTGATGGTGATCGGTTCGGCCATTATGGTCTGTCGTGCCTTTCCTGAAATACGAACGGTAATGATTCCAGAATTGCGGCGACTAATCCAGCGGACAGGCCACCGGGTTGGCAGGCAAATTTAAGGGTGTGGCCTGGTTGATCGGCTGGTGGAATGAGTTCGAACATTTAAATGATTATTTTGCGCCATATTGGGGCGAACTTGAATCGGCGGGTACGATCTGAGAATATTCATTCTGACCGAGATCACTTTGGAGTTAAGCGTCCATGAAAAACAGAATACTGACAGTTTTGCTTGTTGTCGGTGCCCTTCAAATCTGCGTGGTTGATTGGGCATACGCGGGACAGGGGCAGGCCACCGCTGCCCGTGGCGATACGGGATCGATCCGACTGCGGGTCACCGATCCGGCCGGGGCACGTGTTGCTGCGCGTGTCAGGTTGTTGAACGTTGCCACCGGATATGAGCGTCGCGTGCAGGTAGAGGAGAGTGGAGAGCTGCTGGTGGAAGGGCTTCCGCCGGGCCGCTACCGGCTGTTTGCCGAGCGGCAAGGTTTTTCAGGACAGGTGGTCCTGGTCGAAGTGCGAAGCAGACTGCAGGTGGCTGATCCGGTAATCTTGCCAATAGTCTTCCAGGTTGGTCGGTTGACCTTTGACGTCGAGGTGGTCGCTTCAGCGCCGCTCCCTGGTGGCGAGTTGGAGTCGTGGGAGAGTGCGCCGCCGGTCAGCGTATCTGGTCAGGAAGAGATCCGCGCGAGCCAGTCGCTCAGTCTCGCCGATTTTCTCGACCGCCGGCTGGGAGGGGTGAATCTGAATGAGATTCAGGGTAACCCGTATCAGGCCGATCTCAATTATCGTGGATATACCGCTTCACCACTGCTCGGCACACCGCAGGGAATCTCTGTCTATTTTGATGGGGTGCGCATCAATCAGCCTTTTGGGGACATTGTCAGTTGGGATCTGATTCCGCAACAGGTGATCGCAGAGGTCTCGATGCTGCCGGGTTCGAACCCGATGTTCGGACTCAATACGCTTGGCGGGGCACTCGTGATTCGGACTAAGGATGGTCAGAACAATCCGGGGACGGCGGTCGGGATTGGCGGGGGGAGTTTCGGTCGTCTGACCGGAGATCTGGAGCACGGCGGCTCGACGAGGAGTGGCTTTCACTGGTATCTGGCAAGCAGTCTCTTCTTCGAAAATGGCTGGCGGACCGATTCCCCTTCCAATATTCGGCAGTTTTTCGGCAAGCTGGGGTGGCAGCGTGGGCGAACGACGATTGGCCTGACGCTTGGTTACGCTAACAACGCGATGATTGGGAATGGAT
>JBEIMN010000418.1:0-3651 GCA_040378705.1 Acidobacteriota bacterium | reverse complement strand
TATGACCTTGTGACCTTATGACCTTGTGACCTTATGACCTTATGACCTTATGACCTTATGACCTTATGACCTTATGAGACGACTACTGACTGAGCTGCAATTTCCGCTTCTTGCCGTGCTGGCCGCCTTTCTGGTTGGTGCGGTGATTGTGCTGGCGATCGGTGACAATCCGCTGACTGTCTACTGGCTTCTGCTTTCGAGCGCCTTTGGTCTCTACGATGCACTGGGCCACTTCACGCTCGAGAACTGGGGATATACGCTCTTCTATGCCACGCCGCTGATCTTCACCGGACTGGCGGTGGCGGTGGCGTTTCAGTCCGGGCTGCTAAACATCGGGGCGGAGGGTCAACTCTACGTTGCAGCCTTCGCGGCGGCCTGGGTAGGTTTTACGCTGACCGGGGTTCACGGGCCGGCACTTGCCGGCTTGGCGATACTTGCGGCGATCGTCGTTGGCGGAGCCTGGGGGGCGATACCGGGCTGGCTGAAGGCGCGCTTCGGCTCTCACGAAGTGATCAACACGATCATGCTCAACTTTGTTGCGATCGGCCTTGTCAGTTACCTGACGCAGAACCACTTCAAGGTTCCGAGCGATCCGATAATGGAGACGGAGATGATCGCCGCCAATAGTGCGTTACCGCGGTTTGGGGTGCTGCTGGCGCCGCTTGGAATCGACTTTCCCGCCCGTATTCCCCTCAATATCTCATTTATTTTTGCACTGCTGGCGGCGATCCTGGTCTGGGTCTTCCTGCGGCGGACGAGTGCGGGCTTTGAGATCAGGGCGGTTGGGGCCAGCCCTGGCGCGGCGGAGTATGGTGGAATCAGCGTTCGGCGGCAGATGATCCTCGCGATGGCGATCTCGGGAGGGCTCGCTGGAATGGTTGGCGTCAACGAGGTGCTTGGGTACCGGTATCGTTACTACCACGATTTCTCGCCGGGTTACGGATTCACTGGGATTGCGGTCGCCCTGCTTGGGCGGAACCATCCGGTCGGGGTAGTGCTTTCAGCGCTCCTCTTCGGTGCGCTCAATCGTGGCGGACTCTTCGTCGATATCTTCACGGATCGCGTCTCAAAAGACCTGGTGCAGGTATTGCAGGCAGTGATCATACTTTTCGTCGCGGTGGAGTTGCTGTTTCGGCGGGGATTTATCCGACTGGGGAGGCTCTTTCCCCGACGGGAGGCCGATGGTGGAAAGGGGCGCGCATGAGTGAGTCGATAATGGCCATCTTCAATCACACTCTGATTGCTTCGACCCTCCGACTTTCGACGCCGTTGATTCTGGCGGCGATTGGTGGGCTTTATGCAGAGCGTAGCGGGGTGATAAACATCGCGCTCGAGGGGATGATGCTTGCCGGGGCCTTCACCGCGGCGACGGTGACCGTATTGACAGGGAGTCCGTGGATTGGTCTTCTGGCGGCGATTGGCGCCGGATTACTGGTTGGTCTGCTGCATGCGGCGGCGACGATTACGTGGCGAGCCGATCAGGTCGTCAGCGGAACGGCGATCAACCTGCTCTTCCTTGGCATTCCGGCGCTTCTCTCCGGGGTTCTCTTCGCCTCGACCGGAGCGACCCCACAGCTTGCTCGTGATCAGGTTATTCCGGATCTGCGTTTTTTCGATCCGCTCCATTCCCCGATTCTCGCTTCGATCTTCAATCAGAAGCCGCTGGTCTATCTGGCATTTCTGCTGATCGCGTTCACCTCATACTTGCTGGGGAGGACGCGGTTTGGCCTGCGCTTACGGGCGGTTGGCGAGAATCCGGAAGCGGCCGATACGGCTGGAATCTCGGTTGCGAGAGTTCGCTATGTTGCGGTGCTGATCTCTGGAGCGCTGGCAGGGCTTGGTGGCGCCTACCTTTCGATCGGGCAGAATTCGCTCTTCACCAGAAATATGACGGCTGGCCGCGGATTCATCGCACTGGCCGCGCTGATCTTCGGAAAGTGGAATCCGACGGGGGCGCTGCTCGCGTGTCTTCTTTTTGGCTTTGCCGAAGCGATATCGATTCGGATGCAGGGGACGGTCAATCTGCCGAATCAGTTCATCCAGATGATACCCTATCTTTTGACGATGGTCGTGCTGGCCGGCTTCATTCGCCGTTCATCGCCGCCAGGGGCTCTCGGTCTGCCCTACACGAAGGATTAGTAGAATCCATCGACAGGAGCAGGGGGGAGTAGGGCTGTAATTTTTAAGGAGTAAAATAGTTCAATGAGCGCTTCGATATTTGATCGGGCAGAGTCCGCGGTAAGACATATTCGAGAGATTGTCGATCGACCGATCGACCTGCTGGTGGTGCTGGGATCGGGACTTGGACAGTTTGCCGACAGCCTGGTCGAGAGCACGGTTATTCCGTACGAACGGATCCCGGACTTTGTCCGATCGACGGTTGAGGGGCATACCGGCCGTCTCGTCATTGGGCGATTGCCAGGCCTCGAGCAGACAATCGCGGTGATGCAGGGGCGCTTTCATTACTATGAAGGCTATTCGCTCGAAGAGGTTACCCTGCCGATTCGCACCTTTGGCGCGATGGGGGTGCGGAGAGTCGTCCTCACCAACGCCGCCGGGGGGATCAATACCAACTTCAATGTTGGAGATCTGATGCTGATCAGCGACCACATCAACATGATGATGGCCAGTCCGCTGCGTGGGCGCCACGACGACCGGCTGGGGGAGAGATTTCCGGATATGACGGAGGTCTATTCCCGTCGTTACCGCCAGATCGCACAGGAGGTCGCCGGGCAACTCCGGATTCAGCTTCACGCGGGTGTCTATCTGGCGCTTCAGGGGCCAAACTATGAGACACCGGCAGAGATCAGAATGATGAGGATGCTTGGGGCTGATGCGGTTGGCATGTCGACTGTTCCCGAGGCGATTGTCGCGCGACAGATGGGCATGGAGATTCTGGGGATCTCGCTGATTACCAACGCCGCCGCGGGAATGGTTCCCGAACCGATAAATCATGAAGATGTGATCCGAACCGGGACCCTGGTAAGCCGACGCTTTTCGGATCTGCTGACCAGCATCATCGCACGCCTTTAACCCGATCCGGCCCTCATTTTCGACTGGTGGTCTGGAGGCTGGAGGGGGTCTGCAATCTGGAGACGCGAAGATTATGATAATTGGGATCTGTGGTGGGACAGGCTCTGGAAAAACTACCGTTGCGCGACGCATCCTCGAGAACGTCGATCGCGATTATGTTGCCCACCTCCAGCACGACAGCTACTATCGTAATCTTGGTGACATGCCCGTGGAGTTGCGTCACCAGATCAATTTCGATCATCCTGAAGCGCTCGATAATCCACTCTTCGTCAACCACATTCGCGCCTTACGGGCTGGTGAGTCGATCGCGATGCCGCTTTATGATTTCGCGAGCCATTCACGCCGATCTGAAACCGTGATCATCGAGCCGCGGCCGATCCTGATCGTCGAGGGGATACTGATCTTCGTTGATGAGGCATTGCGCGAATTGATGGATCTGAAGATATTTGTCGAGACGGCGGATGATCTGCGGTTCATTCACCGCCTGAGACGTGATGTCTCGGAGCGTGGGCGATCGGTCGAACTGGTGATCAAGCAGTATCTCGACACGGTGCGCCCGATGCACGAGCAGTTTGTTGAACCTTCAAAGCGATTCGCCGATGTGATCATCCCGGAGGG
>JBEIMN010000417.1:0-3664 GCA_040378705.1 Acidobacteriota bacterium | reverse complement strand
CACAAGTTCGACCCGATCCGGCAGAGCGACTACTACCGCATACAGGCCTACTTTGCACCGGCCTTCGAACGTGAATTCCCACTCTCGAACGCCGCCGAGCAGGCAGCCTGGAGATCGAAGGTCGAGCCGCTCGAGAAGGAGATCAAGCAGGTCAACGAGGCGCTCAAGCCCTTCGCCGACAAGATGGACGCGGAGTCCCTCATGAAGCGGGACGAGCTGACACGCCAGGTAACGGTGCTCAAGGCGCGGATGCCGGCACCGCTGCCGGTAATCCATACCGTCCTCAACAGTCCGGAAAAGCGCTCGCCGATCCACCTGCTGGCTCGTGGCGAGTACGAGAAGAAGGGCGCAATGGTTGGGATGCGCCCGCTCGGCGTGCTGCTGCCGGAGGGAACGCCGGAGCTGCCCGTCGAGACCGGCCGTCCACGGAGTGAGCTGGCGAAGTGGATCGTCGCCCCGGATAATCCATTGACCGCGCGGGTGATGGTCAACCGGATCTGGCTCCACCATTTCGGTCGCGGGATCGTTGCAACACCGAACGATTTCGGCCGGATGGGCAGCCGGCCAAGCCATCCGGAGCTGCTCGACTGGCTGGCCAATCAGTATGTCGCGGGCGGTATGCGGATGAAGCCAATCCACCGGCTGATCCTCAACAGCAACGCCTGGCGGCAGGCCAGCTCACTGCCTGCCGATCCGGCGGAGCGCGAACTGACGCTGAAGAAAGATCCGGAGAACAAGTTCTATTCCCATTTCAGCCGCCAGCGCCTCGAAGCTGAGCAGCTTCGTGACGCCATGCTCGCCGTCTCCGGGATGCTCAATCTGAAGGCGGGCGGCCCGAGCGTCATGGTTCCAATCGATTCGGGACTGACGCAACTCCTCTACAATCCGGCACAGTGGGTCGCGACCATCGATCAGACCGAACACCAGCGGCGAAGCATCTACCTCTTCACGAAACGGAACCTCCGCCTCCCGTTTATGGAGTCCTTCGACGCCCCGGATTTCCAGGCCAGTTGCGCGCGGCGTGAATCGAGCACCCATGCGCCGCAGGCCCTCGAACTGCTCAACGGTGCGCTGGCCAATGCACAGGCGGAGGCGCTTGCCCGGCGGCTCGAAAGGGAGGCCGGAAAGAGTCCGCGCCGCCAGGTGGAACAGGGCTACAGGCTGATCGCCGGTCGTCCCCCGCGCCCGGCTGAACTCGCCGCCGCGCTCCAATTCCTGAAGACGCAGCCACGGCGTGAATTCGCCCTGACGCTCCTCAATCTCAACGCTTTTCTCTATGTCAACTGATCCCCGCGCCCAGGGCGAAATCGAAGAGGCTCCGATGACTGAACACTATCGAATCACACGCAACCGGCGCGAATTCCTGCGCGACTCTTTTGGCGGCTTTGGGATGCTCGCCCTCGGATCGCTGCTCGACAAGGAGAAGCTGCACAATCCGCTCGCGCCAAAGGCCCCGCACCATTCGGCGAAGGCGAAATCGGTCATCTTCCTCTATCTGAGCGGCGGCCCGAGCCAGATGGAGACGTTCGATCCGAAGCCGCTCCTCAACAAGCTTCACGGCGAGAAGCGGCCGGCATCGTTTGGCGAGGCCAAATACCAGTTCATCAAACCTGATGCCCGGCTGCTTGGCACCAAACGAACCTTCAAACGCTACGGCAAGAGCGGCCTCGAAATCTCCGACCTCTTTCCGCACCTGGCAGAGCGTGCAGACGACCTCGCAATCATCAGATCCTGCCAGGCAGACATGGTTGTCCATTCGGCCGCCCAGTATCAGCTCTTCACCGGCCGCGTCATCCCGGGCTTTCCAAGCATGGGCTCATGGGTAATCTACGGACTCGGCACCGAGTCAGATTCGCTCCCCGCCTATGTTGTCCTGCCAGACCCGAAGGGAGCGCTCGAGGGCGGAACGCCGATGTATGCCAATGGCTTCCTGCCCGCCGTCTACCAGCCAACCACCTTTCGCGCCGGCAACCAGCCGGTGCTCAATCTCGATCTGCCGTCGGGGGTGAGACTGGATGATCGGAAACGCACGCTCGGACTGATCCGACAACTCAACCAACTCGACCTGGCTGGAGAAGATGCCGAACTCTCGGCCCGCATCAGCTCCTACGACCTCGCCTTCAAGATGCAGACCGAGGCTCCGGCAATCTTCGACCTCTCGAACGAATCGGCGGAGACGCTCGAACTCTATGGGATCGGCAAGAGCCCCACCGACGATTTCGGCCGCCGCTGCCTGCTCGCACGTCGACTGGTCGAGAAGGGAGTCCGCTTCGTCTGTCCCGTCTCCGGCGGCGGAACCGGTGTCACGCAGTGGGATGCCCACGCAGACATCGAAGAGAACCACCTGCGGATGTCGGCGCAGACAGACCAGCCGGTCGCTGCGCTGCTGACAGACCTCAGGCGGCGTGGCCTGCTCGATTCGACCCTCGTCGTGATTGGTGGCGAATTCGGCCGCTCGCCCGAATCGGAGGGTGGCAAGGGACGCGACCACAACAGCCTCGGATTTACAATGGTCATGGCCGGTGGCGGAATCCGCGGTGGACAGGTCTATGGCGCAACCGATGAGATCGGGCTCCGCGCAATCGAGAACCCGGTCCACCTGCGCGACCTCCACACCACGATCCTTCACCAGCTCGGCCTCGATCAGGACCAGCTCAGCTACCTCCACCTTGGCCGTGAAGAACGGCTGACAGAGGTTCAGGGCCGTGTAATCACCGAGCTCTTCTAAAATTTGAAAATGATTGGGGAATCTGAGATGAAACGACTTGCAGGCAGAGTAGCCATCGTCACCGGCGGTGGAGGAGAGATTGGCCGGGCGACCGCCCTGCGCCTCGCCGCCGAAGGCGCCACCGTCGCCGTTAGCGACATCGATACCACGACCGCCGAGAGCGTCGCGGCGGAGATCCGGCAGGCGGGAGGCGAGGCACTTGCCCTCGTCGCCAATGTCGCCGTCCGCGAAGAGGTCGAGGCCATGGTCGCAACCGTCAGGTCACGCTTCGGTCACATCGACATCCTCTGCAACATCGCCGGCATTGCCCCACCCGCCCCCTTCCTCGAAACGCCTGACCAGAACTGGGACGACACGATCGCCGTCAACCTGAAGGGCGTCTTCCTCTGCTCGCAGATCGCTGCCCGCGTCATGGTCGCCGATGGAACCCCGGGCGCCATCGTCAACATGGCTTCGACCAATGGGCTCGTCGGCGAAGTCGATATGGTCGCCTACAATGCCTCAAAGTTCGGCGTCGTCGGCATCACCATGACGACAGCAATCGAACTCGCCCCCCATCGCATCCGCGTCAACGCTGTCGCCCCGGGAATGATCCGGACACGACTCTCCCAGAACTTCCTCGATCAGAACCCGCAGATGGCCCAGGCCTACCTCAATGACAAGATTCCAATGGCACGGTTCGGCGAACCGAGCGAGGTTGCCGCGACCATCGCCTTCCTTGCCTCTGACGATTCAAGCTATGTCACCGGTCATACACTGGTCATCGATGGCGGCCAGCTGACTTTTTGACGTTTAAGACGGATCTGACTGATCTTATGGGTTTGGCACGCGTTCGATTTGGCGGTCGACGGGATAACGGCGCGCCAACCCGCGCTCGACCAGCCAGGTCAGCAGAATAACGACCAGCGCACAGACCGGCCAGCACTGCCAGTAGCT
>JBEIMN010000416.1:0-3668 GCA_040378705.1 Acidobacteriota bacterium | reverse complement strand
GGCTCGCCGGATCGATCATCCCCGCCAACTACTATTTCCAGTTACTGGGCGAGGAGACGATCGATTCGCATCGCTGCTATCTGCTTCAGGTCAACCCGAGACGGGCGGACAAGTACCTTTTCCGGGGCAAAATCTGGATTCACGCGACGGAGTTCTCGATCGTGCGGATCTCCGGACAACCAGCCCGAAGCCCATCCTTCTGGATCAGCAGGATCGATTTTACGAGAAACTACAGGAAAATCGGCGATTTCTGGCTTCCGGCCCGAAACGAATCGCAGACACAAGTACGGTTCTTTGGTCGGAATATCCTGACAATCGATTACGGAATCTATGATATGTCCTGAGCAATCGAGCGAAAGACCCGCTGATTTGCCGGCCTTTCATATTTCACAAGCGGACATTGCCTCATAGTCCGGGCGATCGGCAGGGGTTCGATGCCGGTACTCCCTGATGATCCGTCCATTGTGAAGCAGGAATGCGCCGGGGAGCTGAAACGGATCACCGACTGGTCTGCCTCCACCGAATCCCTTGACGATCGCTGATTCGAACCCGCGCTTCCAGACCTGAAGGTTGAAGACCTCCCGCAGTTTTGCGCGACGAAGGCCGAATTCGTGATAGAGGCTCGCCCCCGGATCACTGAAACGCGCGATATCATCATCGCCCCAGCGGCCAAAAAATCCGCGTGCCTCTTCTTCTGTGCCCATGTGGACGAACGCGACCCGCGTTCCTGTCGCTTCGATCGGCTGGCGGCGTAATTTGACCTCCGCCAGCGTCTCGCGACAGAACGTTCAGCCGTAGTGGCGAAGAAAAATAACGAGAACTGGCTGCCGATCTGACATCTGGCGCAGTGTCTCTCCGTATTGATTCAGAATTGATTCCATATTTGTACCCATATTTTACCCCCGATTCTCCGTCGTTTGGGGGGAGGTCGAGAGTGCGGTGTAGCTCAGCAGAACCAGAACTATCCAGATCAGATCCGAAAGCAGCAGGTGAACGACCTGAATCCAGATCGGGGCATGCAGAAGAAGATTGAGCAGTCCAAGTGCGAATTGGATCGTAACCAGCCCGATCAGCGACCGTGAGAAGTTGGTTGTCCATCTTGTCGGTTGCCAGATACGGACCGCGGCCGCGGTTATGACCAGGAGGGTTGACGCGATGCAGGCGATGATCGGATGGTAGATTCGGAGCCTGACCAGAACGTGTGCCGTCGGCGAAAGATCTTCACGCAACCCTTCGACGATTGAACTGACCGGGAAAAGCGTTGCGCCAAGAGCGCTGATCGCTCCGCTGATTCCGAGAATAAGTGTCGCGATGATCGACAAAAGGCAGAGCAGTTTCAGCTTTCCCTGGTTGGCCAGTTTTAATCGTTCGCCGGTTGTCGCCGACCAGGCAGTCAGCACGAGGCACGCCACCAGCGTGAACGTATTGAGCAGGTGCGCTCCCATCCAGTAGGCACGCGCGACAGATTTGTTCATGGCGACATATTCAAAAAGCACCAGTCCGGCACCGAGCAGCGCTTCTGTCAGCATGAAGAAGATTGATAGCACGGCAAAAAGTCGTACCGGGTGGCGGCGTTCCCAGCCACGAAATGCCCAGACGACCAGCCCGACGACCAGCAGCAAAGCGAGCCCGCTCGTCAGCCGGTGCGAAAACTCGATGATTGTCGCGATCGTCGGTGTTCGCGGAACAACTTCACCGTTGCAGAGCGGCCAGTGGCTGCCACATCCGGCCCCTGACCCGCTCGCCCGGACATAGGCTCCCCAGAGGATCACGAGCAGGTTGTACCCAACGACTACCCACGCATATTTGGCAAATTTTTTCATAGCAATATCCTGGCTATATCCTGAATGTTATGAGGTCGTTTATTAACCAGATTCCAGGAAATATTAGTTCACAATTTTCACTATAAGTCCACGACACGAATTGGCGTGAATGAAAATGGTGACGTACACCATCATTTGTCGAGCGATTCAAGAAAGTGCCGCGCCTCGTGGCCAATTCGATCGCGCTCTTCTGTCCCAATCCGACTGACGCCGAGAACGGCGGGGCCGAGCCGTGGGTTGGCCCGGAGCGCTGCTTCATTATTGAGCAGGAAGTTCCAGTAGAGGAAGTTGAAGGGGCAGGCGTTCGCTCCGGTTCGAACCTTCTTGTCGTACCGGCACCCACCGCAGTAGTCGCTCATTTTATTAATGTAATTTGCCGAAGCGAGATATGGCTTGGTGGCCGTCTTTCCACCGTCAGCGTTGAGTCCCATTCCGATCACATTCGGGAGGACCACCCAGTCGAAGGCGTCAATGTACATTGCGTTGAACCAGTCGGCGACCTGGCGAGGTTCGATGCCGGCGAGCAGGCAGAAATTGCAGATGATCATCAGTCGCTCGATGTGATGTGAATAGCCGGAGTCGAGAACATTTCCGACGACGTGGCCAAGGCAGTTCATTTCTGTCTGCCCGTTCCAGAAGAGGGCGGGGAGCGGTCGATTTGCCTGCCAGTGATTGGCCGTCTGAAGCTCCGGCATCTGTTGCCAGTATTGACAGTAGATGAATTCACGCCAGCCAAGGATCTGCCTGATGAAGCCCTCGACCGAATTGAGTGGGGCCCTGCCATCGCGCCACGCACTCTCTGCAGCGCGAATTGTCGTCAGCGGATCAAGCAGTCCAATGTTGAGATAGGGGGAGAGCAGGGAATGGAAGAGGGTCGCCGAACGCGATGACATCGCGTCTTCGTAAGAGCCAAAATCGGGCAGTCGTTGTTCAATGAAGAGATCGAGTGCCTGCCGCGCCTCTTCACGCGTCACCGCCAGTCGGAATCCGGCCGCTTCTCCGTAACCATGCCCTTCGCGATCAATCTCCTCGATCACCTGGCGTGTGATCTCATCCGGTTCCCACCCATCAGCCTCCGGAAGCTCCAGCCCGGCAGGCAATGGTCTCCGGTTGTCCTGGTCGAAGTTCCACTTTCCACCTGCCGGCTTGCCTTCCGGCTCAAGCAAAACGGCGAAATGGCGCCGCATTTCACGGTAGAAGTTCTCCATAATCGGGCGTTTACCCGCCGGAACAGGGTTGAACCTTTCACTCAGGAATTGTGTATTGGGGAGAACCTCGATTTCGACATCGAGAAGGGCGGGGAGGAGTTCATTCTGGAGTCGGCGTGCTGAGTACTCACTCGCCGCCATGGTCAGGAATTTGAATGGGCTTGGATGGCCTCGCTCGGCAAGATAGCTTGAGAGACCTGCTCCAATCGTTGCTGCACGCCGGTAATCGACACGGTAGCCAAGGTGCCTCAGCTCTTCAGCGTAATGGCGCATGGCGCTGAGCATTAGAACCGACTTCCGACGATGGTATGGAAGCCGGTTCCGACGAGCCAGACTCTCGACAATTACGACCTCGAGCCCTTCTCGCCCAAACTCCTTCTCTGCGGCCGCGATGGCGGGGTGTTCGAGAAGGAGTTGATCACCAGGAATCCATACTCCAACAGAGGCTCCAACAGAGGCTCCAACAGAGGCTCCAACAGAGGCTCCAACAGATGCCCCAACAGAGTTTTTAACCTGCACTGAATACAGCTGGCTCTCCATTGGCGGTTTGGCCGGAGTCAAATAGATCGACTACAGTTCGCGTGGGCTGGTGTACTGCTCGTAATGACGGAATGGCTCAACTCCCGGAACGAAGTCG
>JBEIMN010000415.1:0-3669 GCA_040378705.1 Acidobacteriota bacterium | reverse complement strand
TGCAGATAGTCGTTATGCACCTGCTCGACACGCTCGTACCGCGATGATGAACTGCCATAAGCCGGATAGACCGTCGGAAAGGCTCCCAGACCGACACCGGTCAGCGGGTGATCCAGAAACATCCGCCACGAAGCACGGAGATAGGCGACACGCGTCACCACCGAATACTCACCTGCTCCCTGCTGCACCGAATCGAATCGCCTGACAATCGAATCGTAGCCAACCCAGAGACTGACAATCAGCACCGTCGCAATGATTGCCAGTGGCAAAAATATTGCCCGGCCACGCTCCTGACGTTCCCTTCCCCACCTGACAAAGACGATGAGACAGACCAGAAACTGGAGCGCGATCGACAGCATCCCGCCTCTCGACATTGAAAGAATTGCCGCCACCACCAGCAGGATCACGGACAAGGCGTGAAATAGTCGCTCTTCGACCCGGATCCGGCTGAAGAGGACCATTGCCAGCGGCATCGTAAAGATCAGCTCAACCATCCCCGCGAAGTGATTATAGTTTCCATATGGGCCGAAAGGTGCAACGTAGATTGAGACCTTCCTGAACCAGTAGATCTGTCCATTCCAGGTCAGACGCTGAACTATTGCCAGAAAGGAGATGGTCAGGCCAAAGATTGAGAGGATGCGGACCGCAAGCAGGCGCCGATCCGATCGCCGAAAAACTACCAGCGCCACCGTGAAGTAGATTGCGAGCGCCAGGAGCTTCGAGATCGCTTCGCGCGTCGCCTGTGGATCCATTGATATCGTCTGCAATCGAAGCTGGTCGAATGGCACGGTCTCCGGAGCCGCTGTCAGCGACGCTCCCACGCCAAATGGAACAACCTGGATCAGCGCCCACCCGAGCAGCAGCCAGAGCGGCAGCGCAAACCGCAATCGTCGCCACTCAAACCGCGGATCGAGCATCTGCAACAGCCCCAGCAGCACGGCCATGACCAAAGCGTTTATCTCAAATATCGCCAGTGACCACGGCTCAACCGTCCCAAAGGCGAGAACCGCCACGATCGCCGTCACCATCAGATGAGCGAAAAGCAGGGTTTCGAGGCGGTCAATTTTAATTCGTCGGAGATTCACGCGCTATTCCTGATTCAATCGATCCGCACGAGTGAAATGTCGTCAAGGTGGAGCGCAACGCGGTTGAGACTGCCCAGTTCGCGCCCCAAATCGGAGTAGACCGGAGTCCGAAGAAGAATCCGAATCGCGCGCGTCTCCGCGAGCGTGGTGAAATCGAGTGTCTGCGCCTGCCAGTCGGCCGCCTCACGCGGCAACCCAAGCCGATGGGTAATGGCATCCGGATTTTTTGCGTCCGAAATCTCTATTGAAGGTGGCTCAACCAGTACGTTGCTTGTTCGCACATAAAGGCTGAGCCGATAGCGCCGTCCTGGCTCTACTCGGACAACCTGTGCGAGATTTGCAAATGGTGTCGTCATCCCCATCTCAAAACTGACCAGCAACGCGCGCTGCCCGGTGTGTGGCCGCTCATCGTCACGCCGAACACTGACCTCGGCGTGGCGTGGCATCAACCAGTCAAAGCCGAGCCCGGATCCGAGCAGCTGCGGATACTCTTCGCTCAACGGGACACGCTCAAAACCGCCATTCTCGATCAGATTCCCGGAGTTGATTCCCGGGACTTCACGGACTCCGGCCATCTCCCGCAGCCCATTCCAGACCTCACCGGCGACATCGTATCGCCCGGCCGCCTCCGCACACCTCAGCAACTCTGCCATCAGCTCCTGCCTCGCCGAATCCCGGCGCAGTGTCAGCCGCCGGTAAATCTCCATCGCCGGATCGAGCGCCCCGCGGGTCGCATAGTAGTAGGCAAGATAGGATTGGGCGTTCTCATCCGCCGGCGCTACGCGCCGCAGCATCTCCGGATCAAGCCCAAGCGCCTGTGCCAGTGCGTCATAAACATTGAGCGCCGCCCGCCCATTCGTCACTCCTGGTCGATTTTCGGATATCAGCAGGGCATGGTGGAAAGCGGCAATGGCTTCTTCCGTCTCGCCATTCCGCAACTTGAAGTTTGCCCACGTCCAGTGCGTCTCGAAATATCCCGGAGCGAGCGTTCGCGCACGGTCGAGCGCCAGCACCGCCGCCTTTGCGTCGCCATGGTTCTCAGCCGCCCGGCCAAGCTCGAGCCAGTACCGATAATCGAATGGTGAAAGCCGCACCGCCCGCCGCAACTCTGCCAGCGCCATCTCCTCATCCGGCGTCTCCGCACGATAGAAAATGTACTTAGCACGCGCCGCAATCACTGCCGGATTGGCCGGCGCACTGGCCAGCGCCGCATCCCGCGAGGCGCGATCATCCCCCCAGGCGAGCAGCGACTCCGCCACAAACCCGCGGTAGATCGATCCCCCCGCGAAGATCGCACCAATAAGGATGACGATGAATAGTAGTCGGCTCATTCAGCCCTATTCCGACTGGTGGTACGAGTACTTGTAGTTGTAGTAATAGCTCTCACTGTTGAGATCGACCCCGTTGAGGACGACGCCAAAGACCTTCGCATTGACATCGTAAAGGGCCTGCTTGGCACGCAAAACCGCCTCGCGCGGCGTCTGGCCGCTCTTGACAACCAAGACCACGCCGTCGGCATATGGCGAGATGATCAGCGCGTCCGTGACGTGGATGACCGGCGGTGAATCGATGATGATGTGGTCGTATCGCGACTCGAGCTCGGAGATCAGGACCCGCCATTTCAGCGAACTGAGCAGCTCAGATGGATTGGGCGGAATCGGCCCGGCCGTCATGACCTGAAGATTCGGCGTCTCGTGGTCCTGAACCACCTTCTCGATCTCGATCTCACGCGAAAGATAGGTCGATAGCCCAACGTCATTCTTCATGTTGAGAATCTTGTGGCAGCGCGGCCGACGCATATCCGCGTCAAGAACCAGGACACGCGCCCCCGTCTGAGCGAGCGAGATCGCCGTGTTGGCGACGATCGTCGTCTTCCCTTCCGCCGGATGGCTGCTCGTGATGAGCATCGTCCGCGGTGCATGCTCAGCGGACGAAAGCAGCAGTGAGGTTCGCAGTGCCCGGTAGGATTCCGAAAATGACGAGACAGAATCGTGTGCCGAAACCAACTCATTCTGCGTCGTCGCGAGGGCGGTACTCTCACTCGCTCCGCGACTCCTACCCAGCCGCTTCCGGCTCAGACTCTGCAATGAGGGGATTGCCCCGAGCGCCGGCAACTGCACGATCCGCTCGATGTCCTCCGCGGTGTTGATCGTGTTGTTCAGATACTCGACAAAAAAGGCCATCCCAATCCCCAGCGACAACCCAATCAGAATGCTCAAACCAATATTGAGCAGCTTGTTAGGCTTTACCGGCGCGATCGGCACCTCGGCACTCTGCACGATTCTCATATTCGCGGGCCGAAAATCACTCTCAACCTCTGCCTGCCGAAGCCGGTTGAGCAGATCCTCATAGTTCTTCCGATCCGTCTCCACCTTCTGCTTGAAGAGGTTCAGCTCGGTCGAATCCCGGTTCTGCTGGATCGTTTCGCCTTTCGACTGGTTGAGCGCTGCCCGCAGGTCATCTTCACGCTTCCGCGCCACCTGGTACTGGGACTCTATATTCTTGACAATCCGCTGCCGCGCCTCTGTAAGCTGTTTTTCGAGCTGCGTCACCTGATCCTGAACCTGCCGCACCGCCGGATAAC
>JBEIMN010000414.1:0-3692 GCA_040378705.1 Acidobacteriota bacterium | reverse complement strand
GGCTCCCGATCATCCCCCCGCCGCTCCGCAATCACGGCAAATATGTCGTCTCGCTCAACAAGCTGATCCGCTGGTTTGCACCGATCGTCGAGGAGTCGGACGTCCTGCTGATCCCGGAGTTTCCCGGGGCGGAGCTGCTCTATGACGAGAATGATCGTGTCATCGGCGTTCGAACCGGCGACAAGGGCATTGGCAGGGATGGCGCGCCGCGGGACAACTTTCAGCCAGGTTCGGATATTCTGGCAAAGGTGACGGTTCTGGGAGAGGGGGCACGCGGATCGCTCGCGACGAAGCATATCCGGCGACTCGGCCTCGACGAAGGGCGCAATCCACAGGTCTATGCCGTCGGAGTCAAGGAGATCTGGGAGCTGCCAAAGGGGCGTGTCGCGCCGGGATTTGTCATGCATACCCTTGGCTACCCGCTGCCGAATGATCTGTTTGGCGGCAGTTTCGTCTATGGTATGCAGAACGATCTGCTCGACATCGGGCTGGTTGTCGGTCTCGATTACGCAGATCCCTACACCGATCCGCACCGTCCTTTCAACGAATTCAAGCAGCACCCGGCGATCGCGAGCCTGCTCGAGGGCGGAAAGATGCTCCATTACGGCGCGAAGAGCCTGCCAGAGGGCGGGCTGCTCTCGCAGCCGAAGTATTATGGTGACGGCTTTCTGATGATCGGGGACACGGCCAGTTTCCTCAATTCACAAAAATTGAAGGGAATCCACACCGCGATACGATCAGGGATGCTCGCCGCCGAGACGATCTTCGAGGCGCTGCTCGCCGACAGGTTTGATGACGCCCAGCTTAGCCGCTTTGAGGAGAAGGTTCGGGCGAGCGACCTTTACCGTGAACTATACGAGGTCAGGAATTCACACCAGGGATTCCGGCATGGTCGGTGGTGGGGACTGATCGAGAACGGATTGCAGTTCGCGACACGCGGCAACGGACTGCTCGGAGATCTTGCGACCGAACCTGGTCACGAACGAATGAAGAAGCTGCACGTCCTGAACCGACTCCCAACCAGTGCCGACCAGTACCTGCAGGCAGAACCGCAACGCTGCGACAACCGTTTGACCTTCGACAAGGTGAGCGATGTCTACCGTTCCGGCACAGAGCACACGGAGGACCAGCCGTCACACCTGAAGATTCTCGATCCGAACATCTGCATCTCCCGCTGCACGGAAGAGTACGGCAATCCCTGTCAGTATTTCTGTCCGGCAGCAGTCTATGAGATGGAGGAGGTCGAGGGCGGACGACGTCCGAAGCTCAATTTCTCCAACTGCGTCCACTGCAAGACCTGCGACATCATCGATCCATACCAGATAATCGAATGGGTGACGCCGGAAGGCGGGGGCGGTCCGAACTACATTAATCTGTAGTTTGTCCGGAGGGCAGAGAGTAAAAGTCGAGCTCCGTCGGCTTTGCCCGTGCGGTGTGGATTGCCAGTTGCCGTTCATCGTTCTTCGCGTTAATCTGTAGAACTTGTGACGAGTTCGATTCGAGGGTTAACTAAATGAACTTCAGGAATAGGCAGCGGGCTCTCCGGTCGCTGGTGGCGGCGACTCTGGTCTTGACGGGCCTCACGATCGGTGCGCGCGCGCAGGGCCCACAAGGCGGCCCACAAGGTGGCCCACAAGGTGGATTAAACCCGATCAGGTTCAGCGGGAAAGCGGAGCCGGCCCAGGTCGCGCCGGGAGAGCGTGCACGGATCATTCTGACGGCAACGATCGATCCGGAATGGCATCTCTACTCGCTGACGCAGCCGGCTGGTGGCCCACGACCGACGCGGATTTCGATCGACGGGGATGGCCCGGTCAGTCTCATTGGAACTCCGCGCCAGCCGCGGCCGCGAATCGCCCCCGACCCAAACTTTTCGACACCCGGCCAGCCGCCATTTATGACCGAGACGTTCGAGAACCGTGCCGATTTCACCCTCGATGTCGAGGTCAGGCCGAATGCCCCGCTCGGACCACAAAAAGTTATCATCAAGGTCGGATTTCAGGCCTGCGACGATCACCAGTGCCTCCCGCCACGAACCCGACCGGTCGAGGTCGATCTGACAATCAGCGCGGCGCGCGGTGGGCAATCGACAGATCCAATTGTCGCAATGCTCAACCGAACGGGTACGAAAACGCCTGAATCAACACCTGAATCTGGAGCCGCCACTGCCGGAGAGGCACCTGCTCAACCGGCGAGAGATGGGACCGCGCCTGATAAGGCCAATTTGAGCAGTTCCGACCTCGGCAATGAAGACAGGGGGCCGGATCCGCGAAGCCGTGGACTGCTCGGTTACATTCTGTTCGCGATGGGAGTCGGGTTCATCTCGCTTCTGACGCCGTGCGTCTTTCCAATGATTCCGATCACCGTATCGTTCTTTACCAAGCGTGAGAAGCGGACGACCGGTGAGGCGGTAAAGCAGGCGCTGATCTACTGTTTCGGGATCATCTTCACCTTCACCGGGCTCGGGCTGGCATTGACGCTGATCGCCGGGCCGGCTGGGATCAACCGTGTGGCGGCGAGTCCGCTGATGAACATCTTTCTGACGGCGCTGTTTGTCGTCTTTGCGCTCAACCTTCTCGGCCTCTTCGAGATCCAGCTTCCGAGCTGGCTGCTCAACCGGCTTGATGCGCGGGCGCAGGCCGGAACGACGACGGCGACTTTGCTGATGGGGCTGACCTTCACCCTGACATCGTTTACCTGCACAGCCGCCTTCGTCGGGACGGTGCTGGTAGCGGTGACACAGGGTGAGTGGTTCTGGCCGGCGGTCGGGATGCTCTCCTTTTCGACCGCTTTCGCGCTTCCCTTCTTTCTGCTCGCGCTCTTTCCAAAGTACCTGCAGTCGCTCCCGAAATCGGGTGGCTGGATGAACAGCGTCAAGGTGGTGATGGGATTTGTCGAACTTGGGGCGGCGTTCAAGTTTCTGAGCAACGTCGATCTGGTCCTCGGCTGGAACACAGTATCGAGAAATCTGGTGCTGGCGGCCTGGATCGCGATCTCGCTGGTGACGGCACTCTATCTGCTCGGCAAGTTCCTGCTGCCACACGACTCAGAGGTGGCGAGGCTCAGCGTCGGAAGAATGCTGGTCGCGACCTTCTTTCTTGGTCTCGCCTTCTACTTTCTGACGGGGCTGCTGGGTGGCAGCCTTGGGGAATGGGAAGCAATGCTTCCACCTCCCCCAAAGAATGTCGCCCGAATCGATGCCAGAATGGATAGTGGAGCGGGAGCGGCGAACGTGGTCTGGCTTGAAGGCTATGACGCGGCGCTCGAGACCGCACGACGTGAGAGAAAGCCAGTCTTTCTCAATTTCACCGGAGTCACCTGCACCAACTGCCGGTGGATGGAGAGCAATATGTTTCCTGATCCGGAGATCCGCCGCGAGCTCGACAAATTTGTCCGGGTCGAGCTTTATACAGACCGGGAGACCCCGGAAGATCAACGCAACGGAGAGCTTCAGGCGGAGAAGTTTCAGAGCGTCGCGCTCCCCCTCTATGCTATTGTCGATCCCGAAGGCACGGCTCTTGCCAGTTTTCCGGGGCTGACACGTGACCGGACAGAGTTCCTCGCCTTCATCAGGCGGGGAGCGGCGAGATTCACCACTAGCCCAAAGTCCCAGACTGAGGGTCTCTGACCCAAAGTCCTTGAATTAAAGCGGGTTCTTGGCTAGTATACAAAATTGCCCTCGACCTGCGCGG
>JBEIMN010000413.1:0-3697 GCA_040378705.1 Acidobacteriota bacterium | reverse complement strand
GGCGGCAACGCAGACGATCGCTCCGACCGTCAGCGCGATCACTCTTTCACCGGCTCCCATCCGGCCAAGCACCAGAAAAATCAGCGAAGTGAAGAGCAGCGTCGCAATCGTCATCCCCGAAATCGGGTTGGATGTCGATCCGATCTGACCGCAGATTCGCGCTGAGACCGTGACAAAGAAGAACCCAAAGACGAGAATCAGAAGCGAAGAGATCCAGTCGACCTCCAGCTGCGGAATGAGTGTGATGGCGATCAGCAGCACGATCACCCCGCCAACCGCAATCGGAATCGGAATGTCACGCTCTGTCCGAAGAAGTGTCTTTTCACCGCCGCCGCCGAAATCCTTAATCCCGGCCTTGAAGGCCTGGACGATCGTTGGCAGTGACCTGATCAGGCTGATGATCCCTCCCGCCGCTACGGCGCCGGCCGCAATGTAGCGGACATACCGATCGAAGACGAGGCTCGCGCTCATGTTTCTGATCAGTTCACCTGGCGGCGCCGGAAAGATGTTGACGGTCAGTCCCGATCCAAAAAACTTGATCAGCGGCGTCAATACCAGTGCCGCAATCACCCCGCCGCCCAGCATGTAGGAGGCGACGCGCGGGCCAATGATATACCCGACACCCATCAGTTCCGGCGAAATCTCCGCCGCGATGCGCGCTCCCTGATACCACGACAGGATCTTGACCGGAATCTCTTTCCAGAATTTGAGTCCGGCCATCAGTAACTTGTAGGTCATTCCAACCCCGAAGCCGAGGAAGACCGTCTTCGCGTCGCTCCCGCCCTTTTCGCCGACAATCAGCACCTCTGCGCACGCCGTTCCTTCAGGGTAGGGAAGATTGCCGTGCTCCCTGACAATCAGCGAGCGGCGGAGCGGAATCATCAGCAACACCCCGAGCAGTCCGCCGGCGGCCGCAATCAGCGAGGTTCGCATTATGTCGAGATCGAGCCCGAGGATCAGCAGCGCCGGTATTGTAAAGACGATCCCAGCGGCAATCGACTCCGCCGCCGATCCGGTCGTCTGGACGATGTTGTTCTCGAGAATCGTCGCCCGCCCAAGCACGCGGAGCACCGTGATCGAGAGGACCGCGATCGGAATCGACGCGCTGACTGTCAGCCCGACCTTCAATCCCAGATAGACGGTCGATGCCCCAAAGATTATTCCGAACAGTGCCCCGAGGATGATTGCCCGCGGGGTGAACTCGGCGAGCGTCGCTGACGCCGGAACATAGGTTTTGTGCGCTTCCGGCGCTTTTCGGACTTCTGCCGCCATAGAGATTCCTCCTCGACTGTTGGTCAGATTTTCAGATCAATTTGTATGGGACGGAGATTGAAAGCCAGTCAGATTGTCCGGCTTTCGGAGATCATCTGCAATTGCCAATCGGCATTCTCAAACGCTTCGACCAGCTTTTCCAGCTCGGCCGCACTCTTTTCACTACCAATTTCGGGCCAAACTTCGGAATAGTCGAGCACGCAGACCGTACAACCCGTACCACAACACTCCGGCGCAGGCTCCGCTCCGGTCATTGTCCGATCGGCTTTGGCTGTGGCCAATTCAGGCAACCCTGGCAATTTTGATTGCGGTCTCCAGTAGTCGTCACCGCAATCGAGAACGCACACCGCGCAACCGGATCCGCAGCAGGGCGGTGCCGGGTCGTCATTCTGATCGACCTGATCCCTGATCGGTTCGGACTCTTTTTCGTTCCTGTCGTTCAACACAGATCTCCTCCAGTCGCCAATATAGTTAATTGTCGATCCTACTGTCAATAAACAGCCTGAAACAGCCTGAAACAGCATGATGCAGCCGGTCGGCTGTTTCAGTCGCCTGTTTGGTATTTTCGTTCAGGGTGTGCACGGCGGAAAGGATTCTTTGTGCTATAATTCCCGCCGTGAAGGACGTGGAGTAGATTGGGTGATCGCTGAATTATATTCAGAGGAAAGTCCGAACACCGAAGGACAGCAGGCTGGCTAACGGCCAGGCGGGGTGACCCGACGGAATAGTGCAACAGAGAACAGACAGCCCCACCCGCGTATCGGGCCCGCAAGGGACTGACCACGCGGCCGGCGATGGTGAAACGGTGAGGTAAAGGCATCACCAGCGAGTGTGGCGACATGCTCGGCTAGGCAAACCCCCTGCGGTGCAAGACCAAATAGGGAAACGGTCGATAAGCTTGTCCGGCTGAATTTCGTGGCGGCCTTCAAACGTCGCTTCGGATCCGTTTCCGGGTAGGTCGCAAGAGGCCGTCAGTAATGGCGGTCCCAGATGAATGGTCACACACTGCCGGCGAGCAATCGCTGGCGGGGACAGAATTCGGCTTACAGATCAACTCCACGCTCTTTTATTATACTTTTTTGTTTTCGTCGGTACTCAAATTAACGAGCAAAAGATGAAATACGGATTTCTTGGTTCAAAGACGGCATTTACCGTGATTGGTCTCATTCTTGGCCTCTATGGCGGATTTAAGATCGCCAACAGCCAGCATCGACTCCTGATCGAGAAGGATTTGAACCGCTCGATCGCCGGAGTGACGGGCGGTGCCAATGGTAGTGCATCGGCTGACCAGAATGGTGCGATTGAGCAGACACGTCAGATCATCGATAAGGCGCGGACGAACCCGCAGGATATCGAGGCGCAGCTCGATGCGGCAGACCAGTTCATGCAGATCAGTCGGCCCGATCAGGCACTGCCTTTCCTGCAACAGGCGCACGAGGTCGATCAGAAGGACGCGCGGGTACTGGCCGGACTTGGGATGGCCAATTTTATGACCGGGAAATATCGCGAGGCGATCGACTGGGCCTCCCAGTCACTGGCCATCAATTCAAAGAATCCGGGAGCCTCGTTTCTGCTCATCGCCTCTTACATCCGAACCAATCAGAAGCTCGATGAGGCGGAGCGGTTGATCCGTGGACTTGAGGCTGATGGCATCGATCCGGCGATGGTTGGCAAGGTTCGTGAGGAGCTCGATGCGGCACGCGGAACCAAACCCGGCACACGCACGATGCTCGAGCACGGCCCAGAGGAGAAGAGCCCGGCCACCAGGCCCTAGCCGCTTCCCGAACCGAACGCTATTCGGAGACGAGATCTGCCTTGATCTACAGACTATTTATAGTTTTTTTCCTCTTCGTCTTTGTCATCTATGTCTTAAAGGCGATTGCCCGTCTCCGTTTTTTCATCAACGGAACGATGGGTGATGTCCGCAAGCTTCGCGAACAGTTGGGCGGGGCTGGCGGGGCCAGCGGCGGGCCTGAAATGGTGCGGTGTCCCGGTTGTGGAGCCTTTGTCGCCGCGCGCGAAGCGGTCACCATCAGGTCGCGCAATATTTCGCAGAGCTACTGTTCGACAGAGTGCCTCCAGCGGCACATAAAATAGTGGCGCGCCGTCGCGGGCCTTTCACAGGGCCCGCCGGACGTCAGGCAGTTTTGCGTTTACGACGCATCGAGAGCAGATAAAGAACTACGATCACGTAGTCGGTACCTTCAACGAGCACTAATCAATTCAAACTCCAATTCTGATGGCTTTCCGGACCCGGAACAGACATCGGGGGCGGTTATATTTATATGAAGAATCGATTGACGGTAAAGAAGGTGCAGACCGGGGCGATTGTTGCCTGGCTGGTCTGCCTGATCATTGTGATATGTCTCTGTCGGCCGGAAAGCGAGCTCGGCCGGGTTCTGAGGCTGGCGCAGGTAACTGCCGC
>JBEIMN010000412.1:0-3703 GCA_040378705.1 Acidobacteriota bacterium | reverse complement strand
TCACTTCCGATTGCGTCTGAGAGTGCCGCCATTTCGCGAAGATCGAGCGTCTCCGCGCGGCGGCGTCCATCTATTCCTGCAGTTCCGGCCCGTGCAAGGATGGCTGGCAGGTCGGTGACAGTAGTCAGTCCGAGGCGGGCGAGACCCGATCGGAGGTTGTTCATAATGGTCTTCCGTCGCTGTGAAAACAGAACCTGCGCAAGGACGAAGAACTTCTCTTCATCCTCGACCGGGACAACGGGGTCTGGACGAAGACGAAACCGGACAATGCTCGAGGTGACCTTCGGCACCGGACGAAACGCACCGGGCGGAACATCGAAGAGCTTCACCGCTTCACCATAAAACTGGACGAGAACGGAGAGATAGCCATAATCCTTTCCACCCGGGGGCGCGATCATCCTCTCGACCACTTCGCGCTGCAACATCAGCGTCATCTCCGAAATGCATCGGCGATGGGCGATCAACCGCTGAACGAGCGGGGTTGAAATATAGTACGGCAGATTGGCGACGACGCGAACTCGTTGCCCATCGGCAAAGAGATGGCAGAAATCGACCTTCAGCGCATCATCCTCGATCAGCCGAAAGCGCGCGTTGGAGCCAAAGCGGGACTCGAGCAGCGGGATCAGCTCGTGATCAAGTTCGATCGCGGTGACTACTGCCTGCTGTTCAAGCAGGAGCGCCGTCAGCGCCCCCTGTCCGGGGCCAATCTCAAGGATCGGCTCGTCAGGTCGCGGAGCGACCGCCTCGACGATACGCTCGGAATAGCCGGCGCCCGTCAGAAAGTTTTGGCCTAGTCGGCGCTTTGGTCGCATCAGATTATCATTTCAACAAACAGTAAATTACTCGAAGAGGCCGTCGACATAGACACGCGGATCGAAGACGACAAGGTCATCAGCCTGCTCGCCGATCCCGCAGTAGCGGATCGGGAGACTGAGCTCCTTGGCGATCGCGACGGCAATCCCGCCCCGCGCCGTCCCATCGAGCTTCGTCAGAACTAGCCCCGTCACATCAGCGACTTTGGTGAACTCACGTGCCTGGCTAAGTCCATTCTGGCCGGTCACCGCATCAATCACGAGCAGCGTCTCGTGCGGGGCGCCAGCCACCTCGCGCCGCGCGATCCGCTTCATCTTCTCGAGCTCCGACATCAGATTCGACTTGTTGTGGAGCCGGCCAGCGGTATCGACAATCAGAACATCGACCTTTCGTGCCTGTGCCGCCCGGAGTGAATCGAAGAGGACGGCGGCCGGATCGGTTCCCTGCTTCTGCTGAATCAGTGTCACCCCGGCACGTTCTGCCCAGATCGCAAGCTGGTCGCTCGCCGCCGCACGAAAGGTGTCGGCAGCGCAGATCATAACCTCGTTCCCGTCGGCCTTGATTCGCTGCGCAAGCTTCCCGATGGTCGTTGTCTTCCCTGCACCGTTGACGCCGACAACCATTATCACATAGGGACGAATATCATCCGGCGTCGCAGTCTCGGAGGCGACACCGCGCGCCGTCTCCGCCTTCTCGAGAATTGCCAGCAGGTGATTGCGGATGATCCGCTTCAATTCGTCAACCTCACGCAGCGACTGGCGATCAACCTGCCGCCGGACATCCTCAATGATCTCGAGCGTTGTCTGAACGCCGATGTCAGCGCCAATCAGCATCTCTTCAAGCTCTTCAAGCGTCGCGGCGTCGATCTGCTTTCGCCCCTTGAAGGCGTCGTCGATCCGGGTTGTCAGGTTCTCACGCGTCGAGGAGATCGCCCGGCGGAACCGGTTGATGAACCCTGCATCTTCAGTCATTGCAGACCCGGCCGACTCGGCCGTGTCGATTACTGGCCCAACTACTGGCTCTGGAATTTCCAGTGTGGCAGAATCGGCCGCGCTCGTCACGCCAACTGGGGCGACGAGCGTGGTGACAGGCAGCGGCGGCTCAACGGGAGCGACCGGCTCACCCACTGGTTTAACTGCCGGCTCAACAGCCGGCTCAGCCACCGTTTCAGCAACTGGCGAGGGCGAATTGAGCCCGAGGGTGATGAAATCACTGCTGCTTTTACGTTTCCAGAATAGTCCCATAATTGTTCAGATCCAATTTAACAGTAAAATCCGACCATTATTCAGTATGGCCAGCATGGCTGACTAAATCGCCGGTGCACTCACTGGCAGACTCTCCGGCGCCGCCAGCCGCGCCGGACTCTCCGGATAGAGCCAGAGCAGCAGCGCCGAGACAAGCGGAAGAAGCGAGACGATGATCAGCGCCTCGTTGAAACCGAGTGACCGCGTAAGCTGCCCGGTCAGCGGTGCGAGCAACGCCCCGGCCCCCCAGGCAAATCCCATCATCAGCGCCGAGACCGTGCTTGCCCCAAAGCCAACCAGTCGTTGCGCCATGACCACACTAATCGGAATCGGCAGATTGAGCATCGTTCCACCAGCCATCAGCAGCAGATATCCGGTCACACCCGAGGTCATAAAAGAGAGGATCAGGAAGGGCGGCGCAAGCAGCATCGCCGCCAGTGTCACCCGACGCGCGCCAAAACGGTCGGCGAGGCTCCCGCCAAAGAAACCACCCACTCCGCCAAAAAAGATGAAGCCCGCCAGAACCAGACTCCGCTGACCATCCGTCAGCCCGCGACTCTGCAGCTCGAAGGGGAGAAAGGTCTGGACACTGACCGAGACCGCCGAGCGGAAGACGACCGCGAAATAGAGCATCGTCAGGGGGGCCCAGACCCTCCGCAACGCCTCACCCAGCCGCGGACTGCTGCTGCTCACCTGGCGAACCTCAAGGGCCGGACAGTATCGCCACATGACGAGGCTGATCAGCAGCCCTGGAAATATCGTGTACCAGCTTCGCTCAATTCCAAAAAAACCGATCGCCCCGGCAATAACCAGCGGTCCAAGCGCGTACCCAACCGTCCCCGACGAGGAGAAGATCGACATCACCAGCCCCTGCCGCTGCTGCTGCCCGCTATTCGAAACCGCACGCGAGACCATCGCCGCTCCCTGCGGATGGAAGGCACCGACCCCGATCCCACCAAGGATCACCAGCGCGAAGAGCATCGGCATGCTCGTCGCCTGACCAAGAAACGAAAAGAATACCGCCGCGACCAGGGGCCCGAAGACCGCCATCGACCGCTTCAGATAACGATCGGAGATCATCCCATAGACTGGCTGCATGAGCGATGAACTGATCATCAGCGCCGGTGAAAGCCAGGCAACCTGCATCGGTTTCAGATTGAGGCTGATCGTCAGAATTGGCAGCAGCTGAAACAGAAAGCTTGAGTACGAGTCGAGCACCAGGTGGGTCGTCGAAAGCAGCCCGATCGTCAGTTTATTGTGTCGATCCATAAATTAAATATTAAATTGAATATGAACTTACCTGAAACGAATAACAGTTGAGCTGGAATTTAACCGTGGCCGAAGAGGTCTCAGATTCCCGCCACATCGTCAAGCTCGCGCTTCATCAGTGCCGCTTCGACGAGACGACGGAATATCGCCTGCGAAAATGGATCATCGTCATATCCAATCTCTGGGTGCCACTGGACTCCGACGACGAAACGGTCCGGTCGCGGATCCTCAAGCGCCTCGATCACCCCATCGGCAGCCCGCGCCGTGACCAGAAGATCCGTTCCAACCCGCGCAACCGACTGGTGATGACTGCTGTTGACGCGGACGCTCTCGCCATAAGCGAGTTCGGCAAGCAGGCAGCCACGCTCGAGTGTGAC
>JBEIMN010000411.1:0-3705 GCA_040378705.1 Acidobacteriota bacterium | reverse complement strand
TGATCAAGACGCTCGAATGGACAGATGAAGGTGTGGTCATGATTGACCAGCGGCTCTTGCCGACCGAGGAGACCTACCCGGTATTTACTACCGCTGAAGAGGTCGCCTGGGCGATCAGGGAGATGGTCGTTCGGGGGGCGCCGGCGATCGGGGTCGCCGCGGCAATGGGAGTCGCGCTGGGAATGCGTGATTTCACTTCCGACTCGGCGACCGTATTTGAAGATGAGTTTGACCGTGTCTGCAAGCTGATCGGCTCGACGCGCCCGACGGCCGTCAATCTCTTCTGGGCGATCGATCGGATGCGCAATCTTTATGGTCGGCTCAAAGGGGATGGCCAATCGCTTGCCGCCATTCGCGAGCGACTGATTGAAGAGGCAAAGTCGATGCACGCCGAGGATATCGAGGCGAACCGTGCACTTGGCCACTTTGGAGCGGAGCTGATTCCCGATGGTGGAACGGTCCTGACTCACTGCAACGCTGGCGCACTGGCGACCGCTGGCTACGGCACGGCGCTTGGTGTCATCCGTGCCGCCGTCGAGAGCGGCAAGAGCGTCTCCGTCTTTGCCGATGAGACAAGACCCTTTCTCCAGGGCGCGCGGCTGACCGCCTGGGAACTTCACCAGGACGGTATCCCGGTGACGCTCATCACAGACAACATGGCCGGCCACTTCATGAAGCTTGGCCGCATCAGTTGTGTCGTCGTCGGGGCTGATCGAATTGCCGCCAACGGCGATGTCGCCAACAAGATCGGTACCTATTCGGTCGCCGTCCTTGCACGCGAAAACAATGTCCCCTTCTATGTCGCCGCTCCCGTCTCGACGCTCGATCTGACCATGGAGAGTGGTGACGAGATCCCGATCGAGGAGCGTCCGGCGCGCGAAGTGACTCACGTCCGCGATATCGCCCTCGCACCCGCCGGAATTCAGATCGCCAACCCGGCTTTCGATGTCACACCGAATCGATATGTCGCCGCGATCATTACCGAGAAGGGGATTGCCCGGCCCCCCTACCACGAGAGCCTTCAGGCACTCGCACGGCGCTGAGTCCGGTCGGCAATCAACTTGCGAGGGATCTGAATGAGCGGTTCTAAACTGCGTGTCGGCGTCTATGTCGATGTCGCTAATATCAATCGGAATGGCGGCTATGGCATGGCCTATGATGTCCTGCGCCAGTTTGCCTGCCGTGGCTGGGCAGAGGCGATCAGGCTCAACGCCTATGTTAGCTATGACGCCGAACTGGCGCGGCGTGACTCGTCTTACTATAACCGAACCAACAGCTTCTTTGCCGTTCTGCGCGATTTTGGATACAAGGTGATCCAGAAAGAGGTCAAGTGGTTCACGGATGAGGATGGCAACCAGGTCGCAAAGGCAAACGCCGATCTCGACCTCGCCGTCGATGCGCTGATGCAGTCCGATAATCTCGACCGGGTAGTTCTGGTCACCGGTGATGGTGACTTTGTACAGGTTGTGCGCGCGCTTCAAAACAAGGGCTGCCGGGTTGAGGTCGTCGCCTTTCGCAATGTTTCAAGCGAGCTGCGCCGCGAGGCTGACCTCTTCTACTCCGGGTATCTCATTCCCAACCTGCTCCCGACAGAGGGTAACGAAGAAGAGAATGAATGGGGTGGCTTCGATCATTTTGTGCGTGGAATCTGCTATTACCACAAAAATGATTATGGTTTCATCCGGTATCTCAAGCGGATCGATTCGGAACTCTGGCTGACTGACCACAAGAATCCTGAGTCGCCTTACGGTTCCGCCTGGTTTCACGACTCTGCGCTTGTCACGACAATTCCGACCGGAACCTGGTCTGGCAGCGTGGTTCGTCCCGGTGACCTTCCGAGTCGGAAGATCATTTTTGAGTTTAAGCTGGTCAGGTCTGACCGTGATCGGATGGGTAAGGCGACCGATATCCAGGTAGTCGCCGAAATTTGATCAGGTATTGCCCCGAAAACAGAGGAGAATCCAAGATGTCACTTATCGACGCACCTGTCATATCAGCACTGACGCCGCCACGCAGGGTATTGCTTGGCCCCGGCCCGAGCCCGGTCGATGATCGGGTTCTGCGGTCGATGGCCGCCCCACTTGTTGGCCACCTCGATCCGATCTTTGTCCAGACGATGGATGAGGTTCAGGTGCTCCTGCGCTATGTGTTTGAAACCAACAACCGGCTCACCATTCCGATCTCCGGCACCGGCAGCGCCGGAATGGAGGCGGCGGTTGCCAACCTGCTCGAGCCAGGTGAAGAGATCGTCATCTGCATCAATGGCTATTTCGGCGAACGCATGCACGAGATGGCCCTGCGCGTTGGCGCAAAGCCCGTTCGCGTCGAGTGTGAATGGGGCGGCCCGGTCGATATCGAAAAGACTCGTCAGGCGTGGCGAAGCTCGAATGCACGCGTCCTCTTCGCTGTTCAGGCAGAGACCTCGACCGGGGTTCTGCAGCGGATCGAACCACTCCGTGAGATCGCTGATGAACGCGACGGCTTCCTGATCATCGATGCCGTGACCAGTATTGGCGCGCACTCGATCGGTGTCGACCGCAATCGGGTCGATGTTTGCTATGCCGGAACTCAGAAAGCCCTCTCCTGTCCTCCTGGCCTCGCCCCGGTCACCTTCAGCGATCGCGCGATACAGAAGATTCAGCAGCGCCAGACAAAGGTCTGCAGCTGGTATCTCGATACCAACTTACTTACCGCTTACTGGGCCGACGCCGGTGGAGCGCCACGCGCTTATCACCATACCGCGCCAATCAGCATGAACTACGCGCTCCACGAGGCACTCCGCATCGTCGCCGAAGAGGGGCTCGAAAACCGTGCCATTCGCCACGAACGGAACCATCACGCGCTGGTCGCCGGCCTCGAAGCCATGGGGCTCTCAATGCAGGTCGCTCCCGAACACAGACTCTGGACCCTCAATACCGTCCGGATTCCGGACGGAGTTGATGATATGAAGGTCCGGAAGCAGCTCCTCAATGAGTTCGATATCGAAGTCGGCGGCGGGCTCGGTATCTTCAGGGGCAAACTCTGGCGGATCGGCCTCATGGGAGCCGGCAGCAACGAGAATAACGTCCTGCTTCTCCTCGCCGCGCTCGAAAAATGTCTCAGGGCCGAAGGTTACCATCCGAAGGACTCCGGCGTCAGCGCCGCCAACGCCTTCTATGCCGCGTAGTTTCATTAATATCGCCGTCAACCGGGGCCGACAAATACTTTAGCCGGCCCCGGTTATACACCGCTCTTCTGGCGGTTAATTTTGATCTGGCTGTTAATATTGAACCGTTCGCCAGCGTATTTGACGATTGAGAACCAATCGGTTCAACTGATCAGGTAGTGGATTACGGGGTTACGGGGTTACGGGATTACGAAAGAGGAGTAGCCACATGGACATAAAGTCGATCTACTGCCCGCGCTGTGGTTCGCCCAATGGAGAGATCGTCAAGTTCTGTCGGCAGTGCGGACTGCCACTGGCTGAGGTCACCGGATACCTGAGCAGCGGAGGTACTTCAAAACTGACTCCGATTCAGCGCTCACGAAACCCGCTTGCCCAGATATTCTCGAACTTTACGCCACGGCAGAAGATGATTCTGGCCATAGTTCTGGCAGTCTTCTCACCGGCCTTCTTCGCTGTCCTCGATGCCGGTGATGTCTCGCCGTTGGCGGCGGTCTTCATGCCTGTAGTCATTCTGTTTTCAGTCTTCTATTTCCGCAACC
>JBEIMN010000410.1:0-3708 GCA_040378705.1 Acidobacteriota bacterium | reverse complement strand
GAACATATTCCTTGACGGAATCGGATGGAATCAAGATAATGCGAATGTAAATGATCGGGTGGGAAGATTGAGTGTGAAGATTAAGTGTGAAGATTGAGTGTGAATACTCAGTCCGGTCTGCAGACAACGAGACCAGGCAATTTCGGACTTTAATAAGTTCAGTAATTATTTCGTAATTATTCAGGAAGCGCACCGACGGTAATGGCTTACTTTGTTAACAATCCGGCTGATCAGCTTCACTTGCTGGACGATTACCGTGCGGGGTCATTGCCCCGTCATTTCTCCGTTCCGTCAGGTCTGGCTCGGCTATTTGGTCGATTTGGTTTCTACTTTAGCTTTTATTTTAGCTGCTGGAGAGGGGCCGGCCATCACGTGAACTAGGACACGAAAGATGGAAACGCAGAGAGTGGGCCCCTCGTCAAAACAGAGACGAGGGGCCCTTTGATTTTTGGATTATAATCAGAAACAGAGCACGCGAAATGGATATAAATCAATGAAACAGACTTCCTTATCCAGCAGCACCGGCAGAAGACTTCGGGTCGCATTTCAGGGTGAACCCGGCGCTTTCAGCGCGGAGGCGGCAGGTCGACTGCTTGGAAGCGAGATCGATCTGGTTCCGTGTGAGACGTTCGAGCAGATGTTCTCCGTTGTCGAGAATGGCCAGTGCGACCATTGCCTGGCACCGATCGAGAACTCTCTCTATGGCTCAGTCTACCAGAACTACGACCTGCTGCTGCGACACAACCTGCGGATCGTCGGCGAGACCTATCTGCGGATCGTCCACAACCTGATCGCGCCACCAGGAACACGGATCGAGGATGTAACGAAAGTCTACTCGCACCCGGTCGCGCTCGGGCAGTGTCGAAAATTTTTCGTCATTCACCCAACGATGCGACCGGTGGTGGCCGGTGACACCGCCGGAAGCGTGAAGATGATCATGGCAACGCGGGAAGCGGGGGCAGCGGCGATTGCCGGCCATTCGGCGGCCGATGCCTATGACGCGGAGGTACTGATCGAGGGGATCGAGGATGACCAGCAGAACTTCACACGGTTTCTGCTGCTTGCGCCAGCGGAATCGGTGGAGCAGGAATCCGGCGGAGGTGAGGACAAGATGTCGATCGTCTTCGCGCTCGAGAATCGAACCGGCTCCCTCTATCGGGCGATGGCGGTCTTCGCCTTGCGAGACATCGATCTGACGCGGATCGAATCGCGCCCGATCCACGGTCGCCCCTGGGAATACAGCTTTTATGTCGACTTCATCGGCAACACGAACGAACCGCGAATTCGTCATGCCCTGGATCATCTGCGCGAATTCGCGACCTGGGTAAAGATTCTCGGCTGCTATCGGCGAGCGCCGACAGAATAGTCTCTCTGCCGGCTTGCGGCTCGCAACCGGCTTCGACAATATCGTCAAAACTGAAACACTATCTTTTTTTCAAGGGAATGGACCAATGATTATCACAATGCAACCAACAGCCAGCCAGGAACAGATCGATCATATCTGCGATCTGGTGCGTGGATTCGGCTACATGCCACATTTGATCAAGGGAACAGAGAGAACAGTCGTTGCCGCGGTCGGACCGGGCGACAAAAAAGAGCACATCGAGACGTTCAAATCGGCCGACGGGGTCGAAGACGCCTTTCCGATACTCCAGCCGTTCAAGCTGGTGAGCAAAGAGGTCAGGAAGGAGAAGACGATCATCAGGGTCGGTGACGTGACGATCGGTGATGGAGGATTCGTCGTCATGGCCGGCCCCTGCTCAGTCGAAGGGCGCGAACAGATGATGACAACGGCCGATGCCGTCGTGAAGGCCGGAGCGACGATTCTGCGTGGTGGAGCCTACAAGCCACGGACATCCCCCTACGATTTCCAGGGAATGGCAGAGGATGGGCTCAAGCTGCTCGCGGAGGCTCGCGACCGGACAGGGCTCAAGGTGATCACCGAGGTACTTGACACTGGTGACGTCGAGCTGGTCAGTCAATATGCGGACATTATGCAGGTTGGCGCACGCAACATGCAGAACTTCACCCTCCTCAAGAAGCTTGGTGAGATTCCCAATCCGGTGCTGCTGAAGCGTGGACTCTCCGCGACGATCAAGGAGTTCCTCCTTTCGGCGGAATATATCGTGACGCACGGAAATCCGAACGTCATCCTCTGCGAGCGTGGGATCCGAACCTTCGAGACGGCGACCCGGAACACACTCGATCTGGCAGCGGTGCCATTGCTGAACGAGCTGACGCACCTGCCGGTGATCGTTGATCCGAGCCATGCGACCGGAAAGCGAAGCCTCGTCCGTCCACTCGCCAAGGCGATAGTCGCGATTGGAGCGGATGGAATCATGACCGAGATTCATCCAAATCCGGAAAAAGCCTGGTCTGATGGCCCGCAATCACTGCGGCTCGAAGAGTTCGCCCTGATGATGAAGGAGATAGCGCCATACATCGCACTCCGTCAGTCGGAGCGCGCCTGACAGTTGCGCCGTGACCAGCCAGGAGATGCGGGTGGTGATGGAGCGGCGTCGCTCCATCACCCTCTACTGTCTCTATATCCGTGTAAATCCGGGGACATCCGGTGAGCTTATTGCCTATGAAAGTGAAAAAGACGGCCCTCATCGTCTGCAACAATGAGAAGGAGTACTGGATCACCCAGAAGCAGTTCTGGAACATGGTTCGCGAGGGCGTCGTGGTACAGACCGGGAATTTCCCGCTGACCGGGCGTTTCAGGGGGCGTGACGATCAGCTTTTGATCACCCTTCAGCATACGGTTTTGAACAAGGCGACACCACATCATACCAGCGAGGTGCTGAGTACGGCCCGTCTGAAAAAATCCAGGAAGTGATTGTCGCCGGTCAGCCGCAAAGCACCGAACCACCATTGACGTTTAGAATCTCGCCGGTCAGATGCCGGGCAAGTTCAGAGGCGAGAAAGAGAATCGGCCCGGCAATATCGTCACTGGTGGCAATCCGCCGGAGCGGGATGGCGTCGAGTATTCGCTGGTATTTTTCAGGATTGCCGGCAATATCTCCGTGAAGGGCCATCGCGGTCATATCGGTATCGACCCAGCCGGGAGCGACGCAATTGACCCTGATTCCAAGTGGGCCGAGTTCGGAGGCCAGCGACTTGGTGAGACTGATCACGCCACCTTTCGTCGCCGCATAGTCGGCGTGCCCGGCCTCCCCCCGCTGACCAGCAGTAGAGCTGACCGTGACGATTGAACCTGAACCTTGAGGAATCATGCGGCGAACCGACTCCCGACAGACGAAATACATTCCATCGAGATTGACACGCATCGTCCGGTTCCACTGATCTTCATCAAGATCAACAAGTGGTCGATCGTGTGGCGGCCAGATCCCAGCATTCGCAACCACGACATCCAGCCGGTCAAAGCTCTCACACACCTGATCGAAGAGTGCCGTGACCTCCGCGCCGTTCGCGAGGTCGGCCCCGATGACGAGCGACTTCGCCCCGAGCCTCTCGACCTCCGCCGCGATCCTGACTGCCGCCTCGCGCTGACGATGATAGTGGATGACGACACCTGCTGCCCCGGCTGCGGCAAAGCGCAAGGCTGACGCTGCTCCGATTCCGCGGGATGCGCCGGTAACAAGGATTAATTTTCCGGAAAAATTGATCATACCCTTTGCCAAATTACTAAAATATGTGCGATCCTTCATTTGGCAGAGTCTCATACCCCGCTGGCAGTGATCAAAT
>JBEIMN010000409.1:0-3726 GCA_040378705.1 Acidobacteriota bacterium | reverse complement strand
TACTCACAGGGGAATCCCGGACCCGGCTGAAAAGAAGAGTGCGGACTCAAAGAGTTCAGGGCCCCCACGTCCCGGTCCTAAAAGTCCGGGCATGAAATACCGGCACTATTCGCCGCGGGCGCGCGTCATTGTCTGCCACTCGCCAACTGCGCTGCAGCCGGTGGGGCGTACCGCCTACATTGGCCTTGATCCGCTCCACAACCCACAGGAATTTGCCAGCATCGCGATCTGCCGTGACATTGCAGACTACGCGGCGCGAGTCTTCCAGTTTTTTCGTGAATGTGACGCCGCCGGAATCGAGACGATATTTTGCCAGTCGGTCGACAGCGAGGGGCTCGGGATGGCGCTCATGGATCGGCTGACGAAAGCTGCCGGCTAGTCAGCAGGCGCCGGCAGCAGGCGACCTAACTGTTAAGAACCATCAGGCCCAGCAGAAGCGGAAGGTAGAGTACCGATGCCTTGAGCAGTTGACGGGCCTGTTCGCGTGACATGGCGCGGGCCGTTTTGATGCTGACGGCAAGAAACAGCAGGCCCATAATCAGTGCACCACCAAGGTAGATTCTGCCCGAGAAGTGGAGAAAGGTCGGCAGGAGGCTGACCGGCAGCAGCACGACGGAATAGAATACAATCTGCCTTGCCGTCGACCGACCATCGGTTTCGACGACTGGCAGCATGCGAATTCCGGCAAGGGCATAATCTTCCCGATACATGGTCGCGATGGCGTGAAAATGCGGAAACTGCCAGAAGAACATAATCGCGAAGAGAACAAGCGCTTCGATTCCGACGTGGTTCGCGGCAGCGGCCCAGCCAAGGACGGGTGGCAAGGCCCCGGGGATGGCTCCGATGAAGGTGCACCAGTGGGTTCGGGTCTTGAGTGGGGTATAGATGAAAAGGTAGCTGCTGAGCGCGACCAGCCCAAGGATGGCCGTGAGCGGATTGACGAACCAGGCGAGCCACGCCTCGGCGATTGCCGCAAGGAGGATGCCGAAGGCGAGAGCGCGATGCGGCGTAATCTGACCCTGTGGCAGCGGACGGATCTTCGTTCGCGCCATCAGCTTGTCGAGATTACGCTCCCAGTATTGGTTCAATGCCCCGATCCCGCTTGAAAGAATGGCGATGCCAACCGTGAAACGGATGAAGAGTCCCCACGGAACCGGGGAACTGGTTGCGAGGGCAAATCCGGCGAGCGCCGAGAGAACCACCAGAAATGTGATACGTGGTTTGGTCAGGTTGAGAAAGGCCAGGGCTGCCGGCGTCGAAGTTGCGCTGGCGAGCGGCTTTTCAGCCGTGATCCCCTGAACTGGCGTCGTGTCATTCATGCAATCGCCTTTCGGTGGAACGATCCGGAAATCTCCGCCGGGAGTCGATCTCGGAAGAGTGTAAATGCACCCATGGTAACATTACCGGCAAAATACGATCATACCCGATGGCAGCCGCCTTGTTCAAACTAGCCCGTTGCCGCCCATTGACAATAAGTTCAATCGTCGCCGAGGATCGTGTTCAGCACACTCTGCTCGACGCGGCCGCTCGTGGCAACGGTTCGGGCTGCCTCGTCGCACTTCTCCTGAATCGGATGGCCGGCATGGCCGCGGGTCCAGCTCCAGGTCACGTGGTGAGCGCGCGACGCATCTTCGAGCCTTTGCCAGAAATCGAGGTTGGTCTTGCGTTTGAAGAGCCCGGTCATGGTCTTTACGACATATTGGGAGTCTGTAATTATCTCGACCTGACAGGGCTCGATCAGCGCTTCGAGGCCAAGACAGGCGGCGACAATCTCCGCCTGCTGATTTGTTCCATCACCAAGATACTCACCGAGGATTTTGCGTCGGCCACGATATTCGAGTATCGCGGCGGCAGCGGCCCGTGGTTTCTTTCTGCCGTTGCCCAGACTGCTTCCATCGCAGACGATCTTTACTACTTTCATTCCCAGATCACTTTCATCGTAACGGCTCACTCCGTGAGGGATTATTATTCAGCAGGTCGACAGGTCAGCAGGAATTTTCCTAAGATTTTCCCTGACCGGCTTTTCACGAAGAAGGAGCGTAAATTCCATCTCTGATCGTACCGACCGAAGGGCGAGCCTTGTCTCGGCGATCAGGATCATGCAGGCATAGAACAGGAACAGGGTTCCGATGATGCCGAGCAGGTTTGGTATCCAGAGTGGCACGACCCTGAAGGCGGCGCGCAGGCCGATCGTCACGGTGGCGGCGACGAAGAGGCTCAGTGAGACATAGAAACTGGTCAGCGCGTTCTGGATCAGTTTTCCGCGCCGGGTATTGATGGCGAGCTGGCGATTGAATTCGCGTGTCCGATCCTCGGAAAAATCGCCATGCTCGGTCGATGAGAGCGGCGTGATCATTGCGCTCAGGACGCTGACCTCATTGAGGCTGTCTTGCATAATGTCAGTGCTTGATCAGGATTGAGTCAAAGGCCGGAGCCGGCATCAATCTGCCCGGCGAGAGAGAAGTCCTTGCTGGTCAACCCGCCAAGTGAGTGGGTTGAGAGTGTGAGTCGAACTCTGTTCCAGCCGTGGAGCAGGATGTCAGGATGGTGATCGGCCGCTTCAGCGACCGCGCCGACCTGATTGACGAAGGCGAGCGCGGCGGCGAAATCGGTGAATGAGAAGTCGCGGACGATCGTCGCGCCCTCACGATGCCAGCCGTTCAATTGTGTCAGACTCGACTCGATATCTTTTTCGCTCAAAAGCCCAACACTCTCAACACTCCCAATATTCGCAACATTCCCAATATTCCCCATACTAATGGACACCGCTCCTTTTTCCGATTTTTACCAGGCGAAAGCCATACCAGCCGGCAATACGCGTCAAAGTCTCCCCGAGGCCCTGAAGGGGGGAAGCGACAATCACGTGAGCTGGCACAACGTGAGATCGTCTCACACAGTCATTGCTTGCACAATGGGAGAATCCTTGTATAGACTTATGCGCTAACGGATAGAAGAGTTGACCCTTCTGTTGAATGTCACGAAAATCCTGGACGGGCTGGCCGCGAGAAGTGAGTCAAGGAGACAGACCGCTTGAAGATTACCGAACAGAAAAACGAACCCCGCGCGGCGCTCGAGCCGACGATACTACTGCGGGCCTACCGAACGATATACCAGTCCCGCCGGCTGGACGATAAGGAGCTTCTGCTCAAGAAACAGAACCGCATCTTTTTTCAGATCAGTTGTGCGGGGCACGAAGCGATACTGGTAGCGGCGGCGATGCACCTGCGTGCCGGGTATGACTGGTTCTACGCCTACTATCGCGACCGTGCGCTGGCGCTCGAGCTCGGACTGACGCCATATGAGCAACTGCTCAATGCGGTTGCCGGTCGGGATGATCGCCTTTCCGGAGCGCGCCAGATGCCGTCGCACTGGGGAGCGCCGCGCCTGAACATGGTTTCACGATCTTCCTGTACAGGGATGCAGTTTCTGCAGGCAGTAGGAACGGCGGAGGCTGGCTATCGGTATTCGCTGATCAGCGAGATCGAGGATCGGGCCAGCCATTTCAGGGATGACGAGGTCGTCTATGTCTCGGCTGGTGATGGCGCGACGAGCGAGGGTGAGTTCTGGGAGTCGCTCAATACGGCTTGTAATCTCAAGCTTCCGGTCTTTTATCTGATCGAGGATAACGGATATGCAATCTCGACGCCGGTCGAGGTTCAGATGGTTGGCGGAAGCATTTCGAGGGTGGTCCGGGACTATCCGGGACTCCACGTGGTCGAGTGTGAC
>JBEIMN010000408.1:0-3729 GCA_040378705.1 Acidobacteriota bacterium | reverse complement strand
TTCATATTTTTCTCTTTTCTCTTTTCTCTTTTCTGTGGCCTGTGGCCTGTGGCCTGTGGCCTGTGGTCTGACACTATAGACAAAACGGCAACGCGACCCGTTTATTAGTTTATCAGCAGGGGCCTCTGTAGTCGGCTCGCGCGATAAGCAGCCCCGCAGTCAGGCAATTACAGTGATCCATAATCACGAATCATGCCTGTCTGCAATCAACTCCAAACGCATTCACGCGAATGAGTGGTCTGATTGGGGTAGCGCAAGCCGAGCCTCTCCAATTCGTTGGGCTCTCTGTCCTGCTGTCCGTGTCTGACTGTTTTATTGTTAAGTATCTGAGTTCGATCTATGCCGAGTCGGCGCGATTGGACGACTCGGTATTCAGGCCGACGGTGAGGCTTGATCATAGCGCCCGGCATAATAATGCCCCGCCTATAATTCTGAGCCAGTACCGCAAGGCCTGCTGATGTGGAATCGACACGTATCTCTCTCTTTAAACTGAGGCTTTTACCCTGAGGCGGCCTGTTACTCAAAGAAGAGATCGCCATTCGCAATGGCGGCGTGGCAATCAAATATCAGCAATAAATGGTAATCAACTATCAGTGATAAAACTGAAAAAACTCTGCAACTATTCGATTGCGTAGCGTTCTACCGGGGAAACTAGGTTGAATCGGCTAGGGGAAACGAAATCAATCTTATTGCTTTGGCAATATACCATGGTTTCAGGATTTGCCAATCAAAAATTGTCCTGTCCATAAAATAGTTTGGGTATCGACTTAAGATCTGGCATTAGACGGTGACTGTTTGCGCTGATAAGGAACTGGCGCCAGAGCACCAGGTTCACACAATCCCGGTCAGACGGGCATTAAGCAAAGAAGTGAGGGATGAAAATGAGCAATGCAAGACTGATAAAAAAGGGTTCCGTCGTGAGCGCCAAAAAAGAGGCTGGGTTGAAGCGGCGAAAGTCTGCACCCCGGCAGGGCGGCGATGGCGGGGTTGCCGGTGGTGTTGCCAAATGGCTTGATGACCGGCAGAAGAATCGACAGGATCCCCGCAAGGCATTTGCCTCGCTCTTTTCCACCGTCGAACCTTCTCTCGCGTCCTGACTGTTACCAATCAACCGGCAGGTGCGCAGATGCTTTCACCGCAGGCTGATCGGACAATTAATAATCGCGCGGCGTTTCCTGGATGAATATTCCAGTCTGAAAATCAAAGAGTCCTGATATCGAATTTAAAAATTATCCGATATCAGGACTCTATAATAAAAACTGGAGCGGGAGACGGGATTTGAACCCGCGACTTCAACCTTGGCAAGGTTGCACTCTACCACTGAGTTACTCCCGCAAGCGAAGGTAGTTTATACCGTTAAAGCCGTCTGGTTGTCAACATCCCTCCGCCGATTTTTTACTATTTTTATTGGCAGGATGATTGGTCAGGAATATAAAGTTGCCACACGGCCTTTATAGCTGAAGCTTGACCGCCCGGCCCATGGAATCGACCATTCCCGGTGTGACAATCACTAATTGAAGTAGTTTTTGAAGATCGTTATGACCGGCCGATTCTGGTCAATTTTGACGACAGTGATCACATCGAAGCGGAAGGGCTCATCCTCGATTCGGAGGAGACGTCGGTAGATTCGGGCGGCGCGGATCAGCCGGCGCTGCTTGCGTTGATCGACAGCCGCCTCCGGCATGGCGAGGTCGGTGTGGCTTCTCGTCTTGACCTCGATGAAGACCAGTTGGGCCGGGCTAACGGTTTCATCATAAGCGATCAGGTCGATCTCAGCGGTGATACGCCGTCCACGGCGACTGGTCGTGATTGGGGCGGTGAATCCACTGGCGATGATTCGATGGCCGGATGCTTCAATCTCTCTCCGTGCCTGCTCTTCACCCCACTTACCGAATGCCAGTTTTGACAACTTCGGGGACTTCGGGTTACGTTTCACTGAAAAGTTCGTCAATAATCTGCTCACTCGAAAAATCGTCACCATCTTTGTCGCCAACTTCATAACCATTGGTGGATCTCACTGTTAAAATTTATCGGGAAGGCGCAGAGATATAGAATTTGCTTCGGGGTGGGATGCCGGCAGAAAATTCAGGATGCCGCAACCAGGCTCAGTTATCAAGCCGCTCGTGCCGGATCGAAGTAAAGTTTAAAAAACTGGGATAATGCCTGATTATGTTCTCATCGGGCGGATATTTGCGCCGAAGACGAGGCGTGGGGAAGCGAAAAAGAGTATACTCGCCGTTCCGGGATAAGAGTATATTTAAGCAGGCAGAGTGTGTCTTCACCTGATTGAGGAGATTTCGAATAATGACCCGAATTGTGACTCGAATTGTCGTTAGTAATATCGATTATAGATCTTTGCTGGGTGGCCCACGGCTCGCGTTTCTGATGATTTTGCTGCTGGTCATGGTTGGCGGAGTCGCGGCACAGGCGCCGCCGGCTTCGGTTTCGCCTGGCACAATGCCGGCAGGACACGGCGCCTCGGCCGTTTCATATACCCCGCAGCGCGTATACGATTCACGTCACAAACGGTACAGCGATTTTGAGTCGATGCTCCATGATCTGGCCGGTCATGAGCTTGTATTTGTTGGTGAGCAGCACGATGACCCGGCGACACACCGTCTCGAGCGTGCGATTCTCGAAGGGCTCGCCCGGCGCCGTTCGAACATCACCCTCTCACTGGAGATGTTTGAGCGCGATGTCCAGACGCCACTCGACGACTATCTCGGTGGTCGAATAAGCGAAGAGGATTTTCTGAAGGGTGCCCGGCCCTGGCCAAGGTATAAGACCGATTATCGACCCCTCGTCGAGTTTGCGAAGGCGCATCAATGGCCCGTCCTTGCGGCAAATATTCCGCGCAAGTATGCCTCTCGCGTCTCGCGCGATGGGCTCGCCTCGCTCGAAAAACTTCCGCCTGAAGAGAGACAATTCATCGCCGGCAGTTTCTCGTGCCCGTTTGACGACTACTTCGACAACTTTGCCGAAGTTATGAACAGCCATCCTGGTGCTGCTCCGGCCGACAAGAGCGAAAATGGCGGAAAGAAAAAAGATGATAAGAAACAGGCCGATCCGAAGATGCGCGAGATGACGGAAAAGTTCTACTTTGCGCAGTGTGCCAAGGATGAGACGATGGCAGAATCGATCGCACGTCGATTTCAGGCCACGGCCGCCGGACAACAGTCTCCGCTGGTCGTCCATTTCAACGGCGCGTTCCATAGTGATTACAAGCTCGGGACGGCGGCCCGTGTCAAAAGCCGCCTGCCAAAGAGTCGATTCAAGGTTGTCTCGATCGTTCCGGTCTCCTCGCTTGACCAGATCGATCACGATGAGTACCGAAAGCGTGGTGACTACATTGTCTTCACCCTCGCGCCCAGGCCCTGAACTCTGCCCATGCAACAGCCTCTTTGTCAGATGGTTCCAGGCTGAACATCTGGCACAGGGGCTGGCACATGATCTGGCAATTCCGGAATCTTTAAAGCCGGTATTGTCAGAACTGGTCGCGAAGCGCCGCGTTGATCTCACCGCCGACCAGGATTGCCACCCCGGTCAGATAGAGCCACAGCATCAGAATCATTACCCCACCGAGCGTGCCGTATGTCACATCGAAATTACTGAATTTCGTCACATAGAAGCGGAATCCAAAAGATATTACCAGCCAGAACAGTAGCGCGAAGATTGTTCCCGGCGTGAACGTCTGCCAGCGCTGCCTGTAATTTGGCGCGGAGTAGTAGA
>JBEIMN010000407.1:0-3742 GCA_040378705.1 Acidobacteriota bacterium | reverse complement strand
CGTGATTTCACCCATTTCGGTCGGGCATTGGGCAACTTTACACCTCACTCCCTCGGCTCCGATATTGGTGACTCCGCGTGCGAACAAGAAGCACACGCCGTTGAGGGCGCACCGTGACGCAACCACGAGCGAGTGCTGACTATATTTTAACAAGCATTGCGACAACCAATTTTTTAGTATGGAGAGGGATATGTCCGGGCAGGAACAGACGTAAAGGGTCCGACTTCTCTGGAATGGCAATTGCGTTACTCATCCCTGAGTGTTGAGTGCCATTTCATCGATGTCGAGGAGCAACTGCTATGAAAACTATAATCCTGTTATCCTGCGCCACCCTTCTGACAGTTCTGTTTCTGTTCGCCACCTCCAGTTCACAACCGGCCGGTGGCAAATCGGACACCCCCCGCCCGACCGATGTCGCACGGGGAGACCAACGCCCGACATCGGTCGCGCGGGGAGACCAACGCCCGGCATCGGTCGGGCGGGGAGAAAAGCTATTCCAGCGCAATTGCGCCAGTTGTCACGGGCTTGATGGGAGAGGGGCTGGCCTGGTCGCCGCTTCACTGAAAAAGCAACCATCGGATCTGACGATGATTCCACGCAAGAATGGCAAGTTTCCGACCGAAGAGCTGGTAATGTCGATCAGCGGAGAGTTGTCTGTGCCAATCCACGGCAGCCGTGAAATGCCAGTCTGGGGAGGAGTACTGAAGAATGGCGACATTCTGAGCCTCGTCCAATATATCGAGAGTATTCAGCGGACGCTGCCCATTCCGACGAAATAGCCTTTTTGAACCGGACAAACCAGACAAACCGGATGAACCGGATCAAATGCCAATGGGGCGGCCAATGGGGCTAGAAGATCGAAGATGACCTTCCCGCCCCATTTTTAACACCCGTCTTAAATCATTTTTTCAGTCTGCCTGCGCCGGCTGATTGATCTGCCGGAAAGCGGACTGAATCTGAGCGAGGGCGTGTTCGATCGCAGAATCGGCAGGGATCTCCTCGGCCTGCCTCGTCGCACGATGATAGAACTCGACCTTCCCTTCCTTAAGCTTCTTCGGTCCGATGCGGATCTGGAACGGGAACCCGACGAGGTCTGCATCATTGAGCTTGACCCCGGCGCGTTCATCGCGATCATCATAGAGAACGTCGACACCGGCGGCACGCAGTCCATCGTAGACTCTGTCGGCAAGCGTGCGCACCTCCTCGTCCTTCAGATTGAGCGGACTGACAATGATCTGAAAGGGAGCGATCGAGATCGGGAAGATGATTCCCGCCTCGTCGTGATTCCGTTCGATCGCTGCGGCCAGTATCCGCTCAACGCCGATACCATAGCAGCCCATAATCAATGGGGCCTCTTTACCCTCGGCGGTCAGGACATTGGCGCCCATCGCGACTGAATACTTTGTTCCAAGCTTGAAGATGTGGCCGACTTCAAGCGCCTTGGCGACGTGGAGTGGACCATCGCATTTAGGGCAGGTCTCACCCTCTGTAACGTTGCGAAGCTCCGCCCAGTCCGTCGGTTTGATGTCGCGTCCGACACTGACCCCGCGCAGGTGATGGTCATCCTCGTTGGCCCCGGTCGTCATATTTCGGCGACCACGGAGCGACTCATCAGCGATGACGATCTGGCTGGCCGGGACGCCAACCGCACCAAGGCTGCCGGCGTGGGCCCCCAGCAGGTCGACAATCTCTTCCGGATGGGCCTGCCGGACGGTAAGCAGCTCCCACCCATTATTGCTGGCATTGCTGGGAGAGACGACCTGGCGCGCAATCGCATTCGAAAGCTTGGCATCGTTGACCGTATGGTCGCCACGCAGCAACACGAGCACCGGTGTATTCCGCGTTTCGAGCCCCTTTCCGGTAATCGCAACATAGATCAGCGTCTTGATCTGCCGCTCAGCCGTCGCCCCGCCGCTAAACCTGACCAGATCATCGATCGTTCTCACACCTGGTGTCGCAAACTTCTCGAGCGGCAGATCCTCCGCCCCATCGTCCACGGAAGGAATTCGCGAAGTCGCCTTCTCAAGATTGGCCGCGTAATGGCACGCCGGGCAACTGACCACGAGGTCCTCACCAGCATCCGTATAGACCATGAACTCGTTTGAGGCCGAGCCGCCCATCGCGCCGCTGTCCGCCTCGACAATCACGAAATCGAGCCCGCACCGCGCGAAGATTCGACAGTAGGCGCGACGCTGCTCCTCGAATGAACGGTCGAGACCGGCCTGATCTACGTCAAAGGAGTAGGCATCCTTCATCGTAAACTGGCGGACACGGAGCAGTCCCGACTTTGGCCGCGCCTCATCCCGGAACTTTGTCTGAATCTGATACCAGATCTGCGGCAATTGCTTGTAGGAACGGAGCTCACGCCGCGCAATGTCGGTCATCACCTCCTCGTGGGTCATCCCAAGACAGAGGTCAGCCCCCTTCCGATCCTTGAGCCGGAACATGTTCGGCCCCATCAACGACCAGCGCCCACTCTCCTGCCAGAGCTCCGCCGGATTGAGTGCCGGCAGAAAAAACTCCTGCGCACCTGCGGCCGCCATCTCCTCGCGGATGATGTTTGAGATCCTGATGACAGACCGCTGCGCAGTTGGGAGATAAGAGTAGAGCCCCGCCGCCAATTGACGGACCAGCCCGGCCCGCAACAATAGCTTGTGGCTTATCACCTCGGCATCCGCCGGATCCTCGCGCAACGTGGGAATGAAATATGTTGACCAACGCATGACTTGTTCGTTGACGACAGCCGCACAAATTCTGCGCAACCTGCCATCTTCCTTTCAGGATTTCAGTATTTCAGTATTTCAGGATTTTTGCAGAGAGCAATCAGTGAGAGCCCACACGGTGGGCCAATAAATCTTTCCAGCTTCAGGACCGGCACCAGCATATCGACCAGCCGTGTCTGCTCCTCCGGCAGATAGTCCCGCTTCAGGATCCGACCGTTGAGCAGCCAGGGCAGTACCGCCGCGATATTGAAAAACTTGATGCTTGTCACATCAAAGTCAGACTCTCGCAGAAGCTGCAGAAGCGGCTGCTTCCCGTAACGTCGAAAGTGTCCGACAGCGTGGTCGAATCGACCATACAGAACCTGATGCGCCGGGACGAGCAGCGCCAGATAACCGCCAGGCTTAAGCACACGCCTCATCTCGCGGAGCGCCCCCCGGTCGTCCTCGATGTGCTCAAGGACGTTCAAACAGACGATCGCATCGAACGGGTCTTCGACCAATCCCTCTGGTGCCGGCAGGTTGAGGTCAAACTCACCCACCTCGATATTCGAAGTGGACTTATAAAGTTCACGCAAATTCTCGCGATAGGCTGGTAATCCCTCGGTCGCGACTACCTGACGACCTTCGCGGGCGAGAAACCTCGTAATATTACCTGTGCCCGACCCCACTTCAAGAACACGCGGGCCAAGTGCCGGCGCAATCTCGTCGTAAATCCAGCCGTTGTAACGATCATGGTCGGCAAACTGGTTGAGCGAGACCGTCATCGAGGCGTGTTCCTGGACCATAAATTATCCCTGAGACCTGTCCTTTACCATTTGATCACCCGCCAAAAACCTGAATCGCCCGATGGCGACCCATTCCGGCAATCCTGTGATGGTGGCAGTGCTGGCGGCTTAAAGTCAATTTTTATCAGACCTGCTTTAACCAGTCAGGCCACAAGAGGTCAGGCCACAAGAGGTCAGGCCACAACCAGTCAGGCCACAACCAGTCAGGCCACAACCAGTCAGGCCACATCCCGT
>JBEIMN010000406.1:0-3751 GCA_040378705.1 Acidobacteriota bacterium | reverse complement strand
GAAACGACTATGCGCCGGACTGTCCGTCTCTTGTCATCCATTACCCTGCTGCTGCTGATAGCGGTAACCACCAGCGCGCAGAATGATCGCCCAAACATCGTCATCATCCTTGCAGACGATCTCGGCTACGGAGATCTGGGCAGCTTCAACCGGCAATCAAAGATTGCGACGCCGCATCTCGACCTGCTGGCGCGCCAGGGACTGCGGCTGACCGACGCGCATTCCCCATCATCGGTCTGCACACCGACGAGATACGGCATCCTGACAGGGCGCTATCCGTGGCGATCGCGGCTAAAGTCAGGAGTACTCCCCCCATTCGGCGCACCGTTGATCGAGACGGGGCAACTGACAATGCCGGAGATGCTGCGGCAGCGGGGCTATGCGACGGCGGCGATTGGAAAATGGCATCTTGGCTGGGACTGGCCGGCGCGTAATGGTGAGAAACCAGGGGTGACGGCGGAGGGGCTGAGCAACGTCGACTACACCCAACCTCTCGCGAACGGGCCGCTAACACGTGGCTTTGACTACTATTTCGGGGTCGATCTTCCCAATTTTCCGCCGTACGTCTTCATCGAGAACGATCGCGCGCTTGGGGTTCCAACGGAGCCGATCCCGGCTGGCAATCCCAACATCAACCGCAAAGGGCCAATGATGAAGGACTGGGATCCGGTAACGATTCTGCCGCGAATTACTGAGCGTGCGGTCAGCTACATTGCGTCGCGAGCCGGCAACCAGCAGCCATTTTTCCTCTACTTTCCACTGACTTCGCCACACTATCCGGTGGTGCCAGCAGCAGAGTTCAGGGGGAAGAGCGGCGCGGGAGACTATGGCGACTTCGTCATGCAGTCGGATGCGACCGTTGGGGCATTGCTGGAAGCACTGAAGCGGCACGGCTTCGAGAAGAATACGCTGGTCATCTTCACGAGCGACAATGGGCCGGAGGTGGCGAGTGAGGTGGCGATCGGGGCTTATGATCGAATCCAGAAATTCGGGCATGCGAGCATGGAGCGCTGGCGCGGAGTGAAGCGCGACAGTCGCGAAGGCGGCCATCGTGTCCCCTTCATCGCCCGCTGGCCGGGAAGGATTCCGGCGGGACGGGTTGCCGGGGACCTCTTCGGCCAGGTCGATCTCATGGCAACGATCGCACGGATTGTCGGATACCGATTGCCGGCGGAAGCGGCGCCGGACAGTGTCGATCAATTGGCGACGCTGATTGGCAGGGGGTCAAAGCGACCGGCGCGTCAGGAGCTGGTCTATCATCAATCGAACGGCCATCTCGCGCTGCGCAAGGGCGACTGGGTCTTTATTGACTCACCGACCTGCGGCGACGGGAACAAGGAGCCGGAGTGGTTTCGGGCGAGTCGAAAGGCGGACGAATGCGGGATGTCGGGGGCACTCTATGACCTGCGAACCGATCCCGGACAGACACGGAACGTTTATGGCCAACATCCCGAAAAAGTGCGCGCGCTCAGGGCACGGCTCGATCTGTTGCGGCAGCGTGAACCAGCGCCAAAATAGGACCGGCGCCACCGGGTCTATTTATCAGATTCAGCCCGGTCAGTGCTGGTCGTGCTGAATCTTCAGGTCCGCAAAATAGCCTTCGGTTCCGACTTCGACCCAGAGACCGACCGCACCGGAGAGGTCGGGACCGTGTTTGAGATCATTGACGATCAGGACTGGCTCTTTGGCCTTGTTGACGAAGAGCCTCGCCTTCGAGCCGCGCACTTCGATCCGGAGGTCGATCCATTCGTCGAGCCCGATGTCGACATAGGACTCATATTCACCCGGGGCCTCTTTCCGGAGGCGATCGAACTTGAAATCGGGATAAGAGAAGTACTGCGTCGAACGGTTGCGACGAAGCTGAACTTCGGCACGTCCATTGGTCGGACGGAGATAGAGGCACTCGAACTTCGAGTTTCGCTCGTCGATTCTGAAGGCGACGCCGATGAAACCGCGTGCCGATTCCGGCGCGTTCGGGAGGAGGCGGCTGCGGACCTTGACCTCGATCGATCCATTCCTGAAATTGACGTCCTTCAGCTTGGCGAAGGTTGGCTCGTCGACCTCGCTGATGGCCGGGTCCTTGGTGAGACGAATCGCGCTCTTCCCACCATAACTGGCCGTCGACATGGAGACACTGACCGCCTCGAGCCGCGTAATATTGGGGGTGGCGCGCTGGGTATTATCAGGACTAGCGCGCTGCGCTGGGACATGCGGTGCCAGCAACGCAACCCAAATGACGAGGGCCCCGAGGGTGATGATGAACGACTTCATTCTGACTATCCCTTTCCTGCAGACAGCTTTCACTTCCATCACAACCGCAGCGTCGATTTCAGCCAGGCGATCATTCTGACGCTCGTCTCCGGGTATTTGGTGATGACGCCCATGCCGTGCGGGCCCCCCTCGACGGTGATCAGATCACAACTGTTGCCTGCCTGCCGCAGTCGTTGCTGCATCCTGACCGATTGCTGGTAGTTGACCTGCTGGTCACTCGTACCGTGAATGAGCAGAAATGGCGGCAGGCCTTTTCTGACGAATGAAGCGGCGGAGACTTCGCGCATTCTTGAAATAGCCGCGGGGAGTTCCCCGGCGGGGGTGTTCGCCGGGACTCCGAAGAAGTCGCGCCAGATGCTGGGGCCAACCATCCCGGCAGCCTCCTCGGCGGCGCGCTGCTCCCAATCGTGAACGGCGTAGAAGGGGACGACAGCCGCGAACCTGATCGCGCTCTTATTTCGAACACCGACAAAGGAGACGAGCGTCCCACCTGCCGATTCACCCATGAGTACGACACGGCGCAGATCGACCTTGTACTCGCGTGCGTGCGCCCTGACGAAACTAATGGCCGCCTCGAGATCGTCGACGGGAGCGGGAAATCTGACCTGCGGATGGAGGCGGTAGTTGATGGTAAACCAGGCGAAACCGGCCTCACTGAGCGGGGCAAAGAGCGGCGGAACATAGGTCTGTTTGTCACCACGTGCGAAGCCGCCGCCATGGACGATGATTACCGTCGGGAAGGGGCCCGCCCCGTCCGGAACCGAGGCGTCAAGGGTCAGGCTGACCCCTCCGGGTCGCGCAAATTCGATGTCACGGCGCAGCTCTGCCCTGACCGTGGTGGTCAGGAACAGGCTGCAGATGAGCATCAGCAGGAGTGGCAAAAGAGATGGTTGTCTGGTCATCGAATCTACCGTGGTCAATAAAGTCCGTAAATATTGGGCTATCGCTTCGCCACTCCCTTCAGCGTCTGCTGTCGGGTGAATCCGAAGCTGACGTTGAACTCGGAATCGAAGGTAACATCATCGCCGTTGAATTTCAGATTGAGGTCGAGAATGAACGGCTCCTCATAGAAACAGAGCCGGGCACGAAACGTATCCGTTGCAGTCCAGCCACCAGTGGAGGCCACCGGCTGCAATGCCCAGTCTCCCCAGGCAAGATCGCCCTTCTTCCAATCTCTGCTTCCAATCACGATCCGCTTTTCAGCCCCGTTCAGTCGGAGTGTAAGCACCGTCTCGTCTGAATTCGACGTATCGATTCTGAGCGACTCGAACTTCGAATCGTTGGCGGGAAAGATGAATTCACGCCCGGAAATCTCTTTCGCAATCGCGGGTGAGCTGACAGTTACCGGAGATTTGACCCGAAGCTCACCAAGACGCTTGCCGAGCAGGTCGTTGCTCTTCCGATCGGCTGACAGCGGGGTTGACTTAAAGACCGGGAGCAGCGAGGACCAGACCAGATCGAGAACCGCCTGCATGTTTTT
>JBEIMN010000405.1:0-3754 GCA_040378705.1 Acidobacteriota bacterium | reverse complement strand
GACACGTCGTGTCTCACTTCACAACCAACCGATTACTCAATGGTTTTTCGAAAACATATTTTCGGTCACGTCGCCCACACCAAGGCGACAATGGTCCTCGCGAAAGGTTGCACCGAGCCCCCAATGACAGGACGCTTCGTTCCACTGCTCACATTTTCTCTCATTGGAGTCATTGTGGGCGCGAAGCTTTCCCGAGACCCATTGTCGCATTTGTCCGGGTGACGTCACCGAAAATATGTCGACGTGACATGGTGATTGGCGTTACTTTGCAAAAGCCCGTGGCTCCGGTGGTCCCTCGACGGGAATTTTGCAACTCATTCACGCGCGGGTTTCTTTGGCGCGGGCCGCGTGGCTGGTGGTTCATCCTGCTTACTTTGCTGGTCAACCATTTTTTTCAGCTCGAGGAGCTGGCTCTGCATCAGGAGCTGCTGTTCGGCGAGTGAGAGCATCTGGCGCTGAATCTCGATCATCGTCTGGGCGTTGGCCGAGGCGCCGATCGAATCGCCGGGAAGTGGGTTGCGCGCCATTCGTTCAAGGAAGTCGACCCTTGCCTGGAGCGACTCCACCTGTCGTTCAAGATTGATGAGGCGAAAGGTCAGATCCTGCTGACCTGGCAAAATGCCAGCGGCATTTGTTTCAGGAGCAATGCCTGCGGCATTGACGTCCAGATCCCTCGAAGGTCGAACGACTGGGTCGAGCAGGAGCAGGATTACCGCGATTATTGCGATCAGGCCGTAGCCGTTGCCTCGAAACTTCATTCTTATTCTCCTTCTGGCGAGAAGTGTCGTCCCGCAGTACTGGGTAATTTTAACCTGGCAAAGTGGTATTATTTCGCTGCTTAGGTCGGAACTGCACCGCGCAGCGTCGCAAATTAGCCCAAAAACGCCCCCACAGCCGTCGGCAGGTGTGGCATATTATTTGCGTTCTTCCAAGGGTGCAACATTCTGATACGAGACTGTGAGTGTGCATTCACTCTGCAACTTTGGTAAAAGTGGAGGGTACTTCAATGCTGGATCAAATGATAGAGACAAGGCAGGAGCTCAAGGGAACGAAGAGTGTGTTGACGGCTGAAGAGCGGCTGGCGCGGGCCAGTGCGGAGGCGAATCGGCTGCGGGCACGAGTCGCGCATGCGGTCGAGGACAAGTATGATGACGCACGGCGAGCTGTTCGTCGTGGAAAATATGCGGCTGAGGATCTGATCGACGAGACGGCCTATCGGATCAAGCGTGATCCATTCAGCTCGATTGCTCTGACTTTTGGTCTGGGTCTCGGGCTGGGGGCGGTCATCGGTTGGCTTGGTAAGCGCAACCGTCGGGACGATCGATGATTTGAATGAACTGTCGCTGAACCCGACTGTTCCCTTTTAGTTGGCTACTGCAAGGTGAGGGAACAGTCGGGGTCGGTGATGTAAGGAGCGACTATTGCCGGAAACTAACGAACTGGAGCCGGCGGCCGAGTCTGGGCAGTCGGTGTGGCGCGCACACTATTTTTTTCTGTTTGCCCTCTGCCTGCTCACCGGATGGCTCGTTTATCTCATCTCCGAGCCATTTTTGCAGCCGATACTGGCCGCATTCCTCCTCGCGGTAATCTACTATCCACTCCATCTGCGGTGGCTGAAGGTCATCCGCTATCCCAACCTCGCCGCGCTCGTCTCGACATTGACGGTTTTGCTGACGCTCGTCGTTCCCTTCGTGCTGCTCGGGATCGCGCTGGAGAGGGAACTGGTCGAGCTTTATCGTGGCATCAGCGAGCAGAGCGCACAGGGTGGAGGCTGGGGCCCCTGGCTGACCCACACCAGCGAACGCCTGAATGACTGGCTGCGGGGGCTCGTCGGCGGGGTGCGCTTCGATCTGAAGCAGATCGTGCTCGAGAGGCTTCAGAAGGCGAGTGCGACCCTGGTTGAGGATGCCGCCGGCGTGCTTGGCAATGTCGCAGGCTTTCTGGTCAACGGGGCGATTGCCTTCTTCACGCTGTTCTTTATCTTTCGTGATGGAAGCTACATCTACGACCGGATCTCGGCGGCGGTCCCACTGCGCCCGGGCCAGTTCGACCGTCTGCGCAATGAGGTCAGTCGAACGATCACCGCCAGCGTCTATGGTGGACTTGCGGTGGCGGTTTCGCAGGGGGTTCTGACCGGGCTGGCATTCTGGGGGCTTGGCATCTCGTCCCCGGTCCTCTGGGCGATGACCGCGGCGCTCTTCTCTTTCGTTCCACTCTTTGGCCCGACACTCGTCTGGGGGCCGGCGGCGCTAATCCTCTTCATTGGCGGCCACTGGTTGAAGGGGCTTATTCTGCTTGCCTGGGGAGCCGGCGTGATCGGGCTTGCAGACAATTTCATCCGCCCGTATATCATCAGCGGTCAGGTTAAGTTCTATCCGCTGGCAATATTTATCGCGCTGCTTGGCGGGGTTCAGGCCTTCGGGCTTCTCGGTCTCTTCATCGGCCCGATCGCCCTTGCGGTCGCGCAGGCGCTCTTCACGATCGTTCGTGAGGAGAACCAGTTGCGCCAGGGTGTGCAGAGCGATCCGTGAAGGTCGTCCGACTGGCGTTCAGGCCGATTTTTGTTGTTAAACAGCCGGCATTACACCAGTCGGGCAGGGCGCTGGTGGCGGCGCCGGGTTTGGGTTGCTGTCATAAATGACGAGCGGCATCCCTTCCGGGACCAGCTTCGAGAACTCGACCGCCGCGAACATCGGCAACCGAATGCAGCCATGGCTGGCCGGGAATGGCGGAACCGCCGGATTGCCGTGTATTGCGGTGCCCTTGTAGAAATAGAGCGGATAATAGAGCGTGCCGAGCGGGCTCTTCCTCCAGCCCTTGATCTTCCTGACAACCTTGAATCTGCCGATCGGGGTGATTGCGCGCCGGGTGCGTCCGCCCTCAGTGAAGCACTTTCCGGAGCCGGTCGAGATGGGCAGAATTCTGATGACATTGCTGCCGGCGTCGATGAGCATCAGGATCTGGCGGTAGAGGTCAATTTCAATATGTACCGGTCCGGCCTCGACCGGCTGTGGTGTTTTGGCAAGGCGGAGTGCCTCCAGCTCGGTCATCGTCAGCCGACCGGTGCGTGGGCGACCCTCGACCTTCTGAAACGCGATCAGGGCATGGCGCAACGATTCGTCCCGTGGGCCATCCTTTGGGACTGGCACCGGTTCGATCCAGAATCCGAGTTTGCCAAGCAGTGCGCGTGACTCCCGGATCTCTTCAGCCGCTGGCAGCCGCACTGTTGACTGGCCCGAGTTGACTTGGTGGACTGGCGCCGCCGTTGGCGACTGCGACCGCACGGGTAGGGCGGAAAGCAGCAGCACCCCCGCCGCGAGCCAACTCCAATTTGATCCGCTAATCATAGTGTTCATGCGCCCCCCCCCAACTCAATCCTGAAAGCAATTCTGGTACCAGAGTTATTCGGCTGCCTCAGCTTCCGGAATCGATTCCCCCAAACTCCCAGTGCCACGGCTCGTAAAAATATGGATTGAATCCAAATTCGGATCCGTGACCAACCAGCCAGCGGTAGATTGTGCCATCAACCTGGAGCTGCCGGTTCCAGTCTGCGGTACTGACCGGCTCTCCACCGACATAAAGGTCAAGCGCCCGGCCAGTGAAGTGTGGACTGTTGATGGCAAGCCCGGCGCGGCCGGAGTTGGGTGACTGCCGTCGGAGCACTGCCTGATAGGATGGTGAGCGATAGGCTGAAATGATCCGCAGGCCTCCATTCGCAAGCGTTGCCCGACCGAGTGCGCCCACTGCCGCGGCG
>JBEIMN010000404.1:0-3755 GCA_040378705.1 Acidobacteriota bacterium | reverse complement strand
GGGGACGATATCCGGTGATGAAAGCAGTATGACGTCCGCCCTCTTCCTTGGTCAGAATGTAGGCTTCAGCCTTGAACCTGGTGTGCGGAGTAATTGAACCCGGCTTGGCAAGAACCTGACCGCGCTCGATGTCCTCACGCTTGACGCCGCGGAGCAGCAGTCCAACGTTGTCACCGGCCTGGCCCTGATCGAGCAGCTTCTTGAACATCTCGATTCCGGTAACGGTGGTCTTGACCGTGTCGTGAATACCAACGATCGAAACGTCCTCGCCAACCTTGATGATTCCGCGCTCGATACGACCAGTGGCAACAGTACCGCGACCTGCGATCGAGAAGATATCTTCAACCGGCATAAGAAACGGCTTGTCAGTATCGCGTGCTGGTGTCGGAATGTAGGTGTCAACCGCATCCATCAGCTCGTCAATCTTAGCTTCCCACACCGGATCACCGTTGAGGGCGTTAAGTGCTGAACCACGAATGATCGGAATCTCATCGCCTGGGAAGTCGTACTTCGAGAGAAGCTCACGAACTTCGAGTTCAACCAGGTCGAGAAGCTCTTCATCATCAACTGCGTCACACTTGTTCATGAAGACAACCATTGCCGGAACACCGACCTGACGGGCAAGCAGGATATGCTCACGGGTCTGGGGCATCGGGCCGTCGGTCGCCGCAACGACGAGGATCGCACCGTCCATCTGTGCGGCACCGGTGATCATGTTCTTGACGTAGTCGGCGTGACCCGGGCAATCGACGTGTGCATAGTGGCGATTCTTCGTCTCATACTCGACGTGCGCCGTAGCAATCGTGATTCCTCGTGCCTTCTCCTCCGGAGCATTATCGATCGAGTCGAAGCTGCGAAAGACCAACTTGGGGTTGTTCTTGACCATTACCTTGGTGATCGCCGCAGTCAGGGTCGTCTTCCCGTGGTCGACGTGGCCGATCGTACCGATGTTAACGTGGGGTTTGCTTCTGTCAAATTTCTCTTTTGCCATAATTGTATTCGCTCCTCAAGCTCTCCAAAAGAAAGTCAGATTTCCAATCTCCGGTAGAGATTACTTATTAGCTCCCTGAACCTTTGCTATCACCTCTTCGCTAATGCTCTTCGGAGCCTCTTCATATCGGGCAAAGTGCATTGTCGAAGCCGCACGTCCCTGCGTCATTGAGCGCAAATCCGTCTCATAGCCGAACATTTCCGCAAGGGGAACCATCGCCGTGATGATCTGCGTACCCGTCCGTGAGGTCATTCCCTCGATCCGGCCACGCCGTGAACTGAGGTCTCCGGTAACCGACCCCATGTAATCCTCCGGAGTAACCACCTCAACCTTCATTACTGGCTCAAGAAGTGCCGGGCTCGCGGCCTTTGCCGCGGTCTTGAAGGCGATTGAACCAGCAATTTTGAAGGCCATTTCCGAGGAATCGACCTCGTGGTAACTTCCGAAGATAAGGTTAACCCTGACATCGACCATCTCATAGCCTGCCAGGATACCACCCTCCATCGCCTGAACGATACCCTTTTCAACGGCGGGTACATATTCACGCGGAATGACGCCACCGACGATCTTGTTATTGAACTCAAAGCCAGCTCCGGGCTCATTGGGTTCGATCTCAAGCACAACGTGGCCGTACTGACCGCGTCCACCCGTCTGACGGGAATATTTTTCTTCACCCTTCGCTGGCCTGCGAATCGTCTCGCGATAAGCTACCTGTGGCTTGCCGACATTTGCCTCGACGCCATATTCACGCTTGAGTCGATCGACGATGATTTCGAGGTGAAGCTCACCCATACCTGAAATGATTGTCTGGTTGGTCTCCTGATCGGTTGAGACTCGGAAGGATGGGTCTTCCTGAGCGAGTCTGCCGAGTCCGAGACCCAGTTTTTCCTGATCCTGACGAGTCTTGGGCTCAATGGCGAGTGAGATGACCGGAACCGGAAACTCCATCGCCTCAAGTATTACCTGATTACTCTCGTCGCAGATGGTATCACCGGTAGTAACGTTTTTCAGTCCGGCAATTGCGACGATCTCTCCGGCGTATGCCTCGTCGATATCCTCACGCTTGTTGGCGTGCATCTTCATGATCCGACCGACACGCTCTTTGTTATCTTTGGTCGAATTGAGTACGTAGGAGCCCGACTTCAGCGTTCCGGAATAGATCCTCGTAAAGGAGAGCTGACCAACGTGTTTGTCGGCCATGATCTTGAATACGAGTGCCGAAAAGGGAGTCTTGTCATCAGCCGGACGATCGACCATCTCACCTGACGGGTCAATTCCCTTAACGGCTGGAATGTCGAGCGGCGACGGCAGAAAATCGATTACCGCGTCGAGCAGTGTCTGGACACCCTTGTTCTTGAATGCGGTACCGCAGACAACCGGCACCAGCTTGATCGCAATGCAATTGCGTCGAAGCGCAGCACGGATCTCGTCAACTGCGATTTCTGAACCTTCAAGATACTTTGTCGCGATCTCATCGTCAGTATCAGCAAGCGCCTCGATCATCTTCTCACGGGCAGCTTCGGCCTCGACCGCCAGATCGCCAGTGAGGTCTTCGACGACATACTCGGCGCCTTTAGTCTCATCTTTCCAGAGAAGAGACTTCATCGTGATCAGATCGACCACACCCTTGAACTGGTCCTCAGCACCAATCGGCATCTGGATACAGACCGGGTTTGCCTGGAGCCGTGTTCTCAGGGTCTCGACTGAGTTGTCAAAATCGGCCCCGGGACGATCCATCTTATTGATGAAGGCAATGCGCGGAACATTGTACTTGTCAGCCTGTCTCCAGACTGTCTCTGACTGTGGCTGGACACCGGCCACCGCGTCAAAAACCGCAACCGCGCCGTCGAGAACACGGAGGCTGCGCTCAACCTCAATCGTAAAGTCGACGTGACCAGGCGTATCAATAATGTTGATACGGTACTCATCACCGTTTCGTTTCCAGAAGCAGGTCGTCGCCGCAGAAGTGATGGTAATGCCACGCTCCTGCTCCTGCTCCATCCAGTCCATCGTCGCCGTGCCTTCGTGCACTTCGCCGATCTTGTAGGAGACTCCGGTGTAGTAAAGAATACGCTCAGACGTCGTCGTCTTTCCGGCATCGATGTGGGCCATGATGCCAATATTGCGAAATTTGCTGAGTGATGCTTGTCTTGCCATAATAAACTACCAACGATAATGAGCAAAAGCCTTGTTGGCCTCAGCCATACGGTGAACATCCTCGCGCTTCTTGATCGCATTTCCCTTGCCTGAAGCGGCATCGAGAATCTCGGAGGCGAGACGATCAACCATCGTCTTTTCTCCGCGGGAACGGGCATAACCAACCAGCCAGCGCATCGCGAGGGCCGTCCGTCGTGAAGTCGTAACTTCAACGGGAACCTGGTAGTTTGCACCGCCAACACGCTTCGACTTCACCTCAACCTTCGGCTGAAGGTTTTCGATCGCCTTCTTGAAGATCTTGAGCGCATCTTCGCCCGTCTTATCTCTGATCTTGTCAAGCGACTTGTACAGAATACCCTCGGCTACCGAGCGCTTGCCATCCCACATCATTGCGCTGACAAACTTGGCAACCAGCGTGCTGTTATAGACCGGATCCGGCAGCACTTCACGTTTGGGAACTTCTCTTCTTCTCGGCATATCAGTGTCCTACTCCCAGTTGACTTACTTCTTCTTGCCACCCTTGGCCGGTGCGCCCTTGGCCGGTGCGCCCTTGCCAGCGGCTCCCTCTTTCGGACGCTTCGCGCCGTACTTTGAGCGGCCCTGCTTC